>DAIRVB010000426.1:0-4679 GCA_036803065.1 Streptosporangiaceae bacterium | reverse complement strand
CGCCTCGGCCAAGGCGATGGCGGACGCGGTCGGCTACATACCGCAGGTCGGCCGGGTCGGCTCGCTCAATGTGGCCGCCGCGGCCGCCATCGCCTTGGCCGAGGCGCGCCGGCGTGAATGGTCAGCGGGCTGACCTCCGGGCGCCGCCTCCGCAGCCCCCGTCCCTGGCCGCGGATGTCGGCTGCTGGCCATCCTCCGTTCGCAGCCAGGTCCTGTTGGTAACGCATACTCGCATACATGTCCAGTGGCTTTCTTGATCATCCTCGGCCGCTAGCCTTCGCGCACCGCGGGGGGGCCGCGCACGCGCCCGAGAACTCATGGCGTGCCTTCGAGCATGCGGTGGGCCTTGGCTACGGGTACCTGGAGACCGACCTTCAGGCGACCTCGGACGGCGTCCTGGTCGCCTTCCACGACCGGACGCTGGACCGGGTGACGAGCAGGACGGGGCGGATCGCCCGGATGACGCACCGGGAGCTGTCCGGAGCCCTCATCGGCGGGACGGAGCCGATCCCGTTGCTCGAGGATCTCCTCGCGGCCTGGCCGGATGTCCGGTTCAACATCGACCTGAAGGACTCACCCGCCGTGCGGCCGCTCGCGAAGGTGCTGCGCAGGACGGCGGCCTGGGACAGGGTCTGCGTCGTGTCATTCTCCGCTAGCAGGCTGCGGGCCGCCCGGCGCGTCTTCGACCGGCAGGTCTGCATGGCCGCGTCCATCATCGGCACGGCCGTGGTCCGCTTCGGCGGTCCTCATGTCAGCCCGGAGGGCGGGCCTGCGCGGTCCGCGGCCCCCCTGCGGACCGCTGGCGGCCCAGCAGGGTCGCCGGAGGCACAGGTGAAGCTGGCGCCCAGGCACGGGCCGCATGTGGCGCTGGCGGAGCGGCTCGCACGCACGGGGGTACGGTGCGCCCAGGTGCCGCCCTCGATAGCCACCGAGTCGTTCGTCGGCCGGGCGCATGCGCTCGGCCTTCAGGTCCACGTGTGGACAGTCAATGACACCGCGACCATGACGAGCCTGCTCGACCTCGGCGTGGACGGGATCATGACCGATGAGACTGTCGCACTTCGTGACGTGCTGATCCGCCGGGGCCAGTGGCACCCGCGGCACCGCTGAGCGGCCGCTGCTAGGCGCATCAGCAGCGATCGCGAGACTCATCAGCAGCGATCACAACGGGCGCACCGGGGGTTGGAATCGGGCACAGCGGGAATCTTGCTTGCGTACTCGGCGTTATCGATTTGGATGGCTAGAGCGCCTGGGAGGCACTGACCAATGGCCGAACGCGCACTTCGCGGTACCCGGCTCGGGGCAACGAGCTATGAAAACGACCGTAACACGGACCTGGCACCTCGCCAGGAGATAGCGTTCGACTGCCCGAAGGGTCACCACTTTACCGTGCCGTTTGCCGCCGAGGCGGAGGTTCCGGCGACATGGGAGTGCCGAGTGTGCGGCGCGACCGCGTTCACCATGACCGGGGACCTGTCCGCGCCGAGGAAGGCCAAGGCACCCCGGAGCCACTGGGACATGCTCCGGGAGCGCCGGTCCATCGCTGATCTCGAGGAAGTGCTGGCTGAGCGGCTGGCCGTGATCCGCGGCCAGCGTGGCGAGGATCCCGCGGCCAAGGTCGGCTCCAGGCAGCGCAAGAGCGCCTGAGCCGAGGCCTGGCGCGGCAGCGCGCCGGTCAGCCTGCGGGCTTGTCGGGGGGCTGGTGCCGTTTTGGCGGGGCCAGGGCTGTGCGCAGGGACTGCCACCGGGCCGCGATTCCCCAGCAGGCTATCCGCCATAGCGCCTCGAGAACGATGGCCCTGCTCATCTTGCTGGCGCCGCGGGCGCGTTCCACGAACGTGATTGGCACCTCGGTCACTGTCATGCCGGCCAGGAGCGTGCGCCGCGCGAGGTCCACCTGAAAGCAGTAGCCCTGTGATTCCACTTCATCCAGCGCGATCCGGTGCAGCGTGGTGGCCCGGAATGCCCGGTACCCGGCGGTGGCGTCACGGAGCCCGATTCCGAGCATGATCCGCGAGTAGAGGCTGGCCCCACGGGAGAGCAGCTGCCTGGACCAGGGCCAGTTGACGACCTCGCCGCCCGGTACCCAGCGCGACCCGAGGACCAGATCGGCGGTGGCCAGGGCGGTAAGCAGGTCAGGAAGCTGCTCCGGCTGGTGGGAGCCATCGGCATCCATCTCCACGATCGCGCCGTGCCCGTTCTCAAGGGCCCAGCGGAACCCGGCGATATAGGCCGCGCCGAGCCCGTTTTTCCCGGGCCGGTGCAGCACGTGGATGCGGGAGTCCTCCGCCGCGAGCTTGTCAGCGAGTTCCCCGGTGCCGTCCGGGCTGTTGTCATCCACGACCAGCAGGTCAGCATCAGGCACCGAGCGGCGAACCCGGCCGACGATGGCTTCCAGGCTCTCCCGCTCGTTGTAGGTGGGGATGATGACCGCTACGTGCCAGGCCGGGCTGCCGGATGGGTCCGTACCAGTCAACTCTCCGCCTGCCTTCCCTTTGCTGCCATGGCGTACGCAGCCAGCGGTGCGTAACTTCATGCAGGCTACCGTCGCTGGGCGGCAACGCTGCCGCAGGACTCGAGCCAGTATAGAAACTTGGCGTGCTGCTTGCCGGTACTAGGACAAGCCCCCTGAAATCGCCAGGACGCGGGCACCAGGGACGACGCCGCCAGCCCGCGGCTCTATTAAGCGAAAGGTGCTGGTACGGGCGCCGGCGCTGGCGGGAAAGCTAGGGGGAAAGGAAGAGGGCCTGGGCATCCCTTCGGACCGGAGTCCGTCCCGTCGGCAACGAGCTCAGTCTCCGTTGTCTACTGGGTGCCCAGGCCCTTCCCGGGTCCAACCCCCTACCCAGCCGGAGCCGCGGCAGGCCTCCTCTGAACTGCGCCTGGTACCAGGACGAGAAGACACCCTCACCCCCGGCACAGCCCCGTCGGCACGACACCGCCCCCAGCGGCTAGCCCGGTGCTGGACTGGGTAGCAACTTACCGTCGTTCAGCGCGATGTCAACCCTGGGTAACCGGCCGGTGGCCGGGCAGCAGGCCGGACAATAGGCCCTAGTCCCGGCAGCCCCCCTGGCGATAGCATGAAGCGATTTCCCCAGCGTGTGAGGGCGGCATGACAACGTTGTCAGCAGGTCCGCAGCCGGAACGGCAATCGCGCGGATCGCGCCCGTTCCAGCCGCGCTGCACTGGCATGCCGTCCCCGCGCGGGAGAACCGCCGGGCGGCGCGGATGATCCGGCGTCATCTGACAGGGAATCTTCTAGCGCTGCACGGTCGGCTTATGCGCGGGACGGCCGCCGGTAACTGTGAGTGAATTCCTGGGACGCAGCCGCTCTGAAGATCATTTTATCTTCCACCGGGAGGACGGGCCATGACAGAAGGTCAGGAGGAGGCGCAGGTCTCCGAGTCGCAGATCGCGGTGCACTGGCGCGAGGAGGAGTACTACTACCCTCCCGAGTCATTTGTCCAGCAGGCCAACGCCGCGGACCCGGCGATCTTCGACCGGTTCAGCGAGGAGAACTTCCCCGACTGCTACAAGGAATACTCCGACATGCTGAGCTGGGACGCCCCGTGGGAGACGATCCTGGATACCAGCAACGCACCGTTCTGGAACTGGTTCGTCGGGGGCAGGCTCAACGCGTCATACAACTGCGTCGACCGGCACCTGGCCGCGAGGGCCAACAAGGCGGCCATCATCTGGGTGCCTGAGCCCGAGTCAGATGAGCCTGTCGCGATCACTTACCGGGATCTCTACCACCGGGTCAACGAGTTCGCCGCGCTGCTCCGCGACTTCGGCGGCGTCAAGGCCGGTGACCGGGTGACGCTGCACATGCCGATGGTCGCCGAACTGCCGGTGGTCATGCTGGCCTGCGCGCGGCTCGGTGTGGTCCATTCCGAGGTGTTCGGCGGGTTCAGCGGCAACGCGTGCGGGACCAGGATCGCTGACTCCGGCAGCCGGATCCTGATCACGATGGACGGCTACTACCGCAGCGGCACCGTGCAGGACCACAAGGTGAAGGCCGATGAGGCCGTCGCTGAGGCGCACAAGCAGGGCCAGGACGTCGACAAGGTGCTGGTATGGCGGCGGCACCCGGGCCAGTACGCCTCGCAGACCCCGATGGTGGAGGGCCGGGACTTCTTCGTCGACGAGGTGATCGCGCAATACCGCGGCCAGATCGTGGAGCCCGTCTCGATGCCCGCCGAGGCGCCGCTGTTCCTGATGTACACCAGTGGCACCACCGGCCGGCCCAAGGGCGCCCAGCACAGCACCGGGGGCTACCTGGCGTACGTCACCGGCACGTCCAGGTACTACCAGGACATCCATCCCGACGACACGTACTGGTGCATGGCGGACATCGGGTGGATTACCGGTCACTCTTACATCGTCTACGGTCCGCTGTCGCTGGGCACCACGACGGTGATCTACGAGGGCACGCCCAACTACCCGGATGCTGGCCGGCCATGGCGGATCGCTGAGCGGCTGGGGGTGAACATCTTCCACACCTCGCCCACCGCCATCCGCATGCTCCGCAAGGTCGGGCCGGACGAGCCGGCCAAGCACGACTACCACTTCAAGCACATGACCACGGTGGGCGAGCCGATCGAGCCCGCCGTCTGGCTCTGGTATCACGAGGCGGTGGGCAAGGGTGAGGCCGTGCTCGTCGACACCTGGTGGCAGAC
>DAIRVB010000425.1:0-4695 GCA_036803065.1 Streptosporangiaceae bacterium | reverse complement strand
CCGCCACGTAGCTGGCGACCGGCACGTCGCCGTCGCGCGCCGTGACAGGCAGTTCAGGCTCACGCCTGGCCGTGGCCAGGCCTGCCGCCGACAGCACGCCGGAGCGGGCCAGGTCATCGAAATCCGCGGGCACTCCCATCATCTGCCGGGCCGGCAGGCCCCGCAGCACGCCGCGGCTCCAGATCCGCGCCGCCGTGGTCCCCGGCTGCACCAGATCCCCGTCCATGCCGACCGCGCTGATCAGCCCCGTTCCTTCGGGCCTGCGGGCGAGCAGCGCCTCGGCGCCGGCGTCGACCGGCACCCCGGCCACCTCGGACACCGCCAGCTTCCCGCCCAGCCGCGATGAGCCTTCCAGGACGGTTACCGTCACCGGCTCATCCCGCAGGAAGAACGCCGCCGCCAGCCCGGCGATACCGCCGCCGATGATCGCGACCACTGGCTTGGCCTCAGGCTGCTCCACCCGTTCACCTTAGGACCGCATAGGCCGTGACCGTGGCCCGGTGGCCGTGTGGATACCGCTGAGCCTGCCCCCGTGCCGGATCGGATAGCGTCACCACATGGCCATCCTGGTGTCGTTTCACGCCCATCCAGACGATGAGTGCATCGGCTGCGGCGGCATAATGCGCAAAGCATCCGAGCAGGGTCACCGGGTGGTGCTCGTCGTGGCCACCCGCGGCGAGCGGGGCGAGGTGCCCGGAGGATTCCTCGCCGACGGAGAGGAATTGTGGGAGCGCCGGGTGACAGAGACCCTGGCGTCGGCGGAGATCCTGGGCGCGCAGCGGACGGAGTTCCTTGGCTACCTGGACTCAGGGATGATGGGGACCCCGGCCAACGACCAGCCCGGATCGTTCTGGACCACGCCGGTCGAGGAGGCCGCCAAGAAACTGGCCGCCCTGCTCCAAGAGGAAGACGCCGACGTCCTGACCTGTTATGACGACAACGGCGGCTACGGTCATCCGGACCACATCCAGGTCCATAGGGTAGGAATGCGCGCGGCCGAGCTGGCCGGCACCCGGCGGGTCTACCAGGGCACCATGAACCGGGATCACATGATGCGCGGCATGAAGGCGTTCGCCGAGCAAGCCGCCGCCACCGGCGTTGAGCTCCCCGACGTGAGCGAGCGCGAGGAGTTCGGCAAGCCCGAATCGGTGATCACCGCCGCCGTCGACGTGACGCCCTACGTGGAAGTCAAGCGCCGCGCCATGCGCGCGCACGCCAGCCAGATCAGCGAGGAGTCATTCTTCCTGGCCATGCCAGACGAGGCGTTCCGTTACGCGTTCGGCACGGAGTGGTTCATCCGCGACGGCCAGGGCCCTGGCATCACCGAGACCGATCTGCTTGACGGGCTATGACATACGCAACTACGAACGGACCGTTGCTGTAGCGGCCAGACCCTGATGCCAACCTGTGATCAGGGACGCGGAACCGCGGCCTGGCAGCGCGCGTCCGAACGGCATGAAAGCGCTGATGAACCGGTATGTCGCTGTTAGTCGGGGCCGCCTGCGCGGTCGGCACCGCTCCACCCCATGGATCATCGTGGCGGCCGGCCTGCTGGCCGTGCTGACCGCCGGCTGCTCGGCCGGCACCAGTGGCTCGTCCGCCACGGCACACAGCGCCGTTGCCCCGGCCCAGGCCCGCGTCCCCGGAGCCGCCGCAATCGCGGGCAGCTCGGGCTTCGCGCAATCCGGCGCGCCCTCGGCCGCAGGGAGCCCCGCCGCGCTGCCCGCCCCGGGCGCTCAGGCGATCGTGTACACGGCCAGCCTCACGGTGCGGGCCGCCGATATCAGCCGCGCCGCTTCGCTGGCTGAGCGCATCGCCACCGCGGCGGGTGGCTACGTGTCCAACGAGAACACCCTGCTTGACAAGGCTCATCCGGCGCAATCCACGATCAGCCTCCAGCTCAGGATCCCGGTCGCGGCCTACCAGGCCACCCTCGGCGAGCTGTCCAGCCGGCTCGGCACCCGGCTATCGGTGTCGCAGCAGGCCCAGGATGTCACCGCGACCGTGGCCGACGTGACCAGCCGGGTCACGTCGGCACAGGCCGCCGTCACCCAGCTCCGTGCCCTGCTGGCCCGGGCCGGCTCGGTCGGCGACCTGCTCACCGTGCAGAACCAGATCGACCAGGAAGAGTCGGACCTCGAATCGCTGCAGTCCCGCGAGCGGGCACTCACACATGAGACCAGTTACGCGACCCTGACGCTGGAGCTGGTGAGTAAGCCACACCCAGTCGTTGGAGGGCATCGGAAGCTGGCGGGCGGCTTTTCCGGTGGCCTGAAGGCTGGCTGGCACGGGCTGCGTGTCCTGGTTTCGGTGCTGCTCACCGGGATCGGGGCGGCACTGCCGTTCGCCGCCCTGGCCGCGCTGGCGGCCTACTGTGCCTACCGCGCGCGGCGCTGGCTGCTGCGGCGCAGGAGCGCCACGCCGCCGGCCGCCGGGCCGTCCGCAGCCGGCTGATCATCGCTGCGCGTCAGCCGGGCAGGCGCGCCGATTCCTCGTGCACCAGGTCGGTCAGCCGGGCCAGCACATCGGGGTTGGTGTCGGGCAGCACGCCATGGCCCAGATTGAACACATGCCCCTCGGCGGCCCGGCCCCGGCCGAGCACGTCCTTGGCCCGCCGCTCGATGACCTCCCAGGGGGCCAGCAGGATGGCCGGGTCAAGGTTGCCCTGCAGCGCCTTGCCGTGCTCGACCCGGCGCACCGCCTCGTCCAGCGGGACACGCCAGTCCACCCCGACCACGTCCGCGCCGGCCTCACCCATCATGCCGAGCAACTCCCCGGTGGCGACGCCGAAGTGGATCCGGGGCACGCCGGTATCGGCGAGCGCCTCGAAGATCCTCTTGGTGTGCGGCAGGACGGCGGCACGGTAGTCCTCGGGGCCCACCGCGCCGGCCCATGAGTCGAACAGCTGGACCGCGGAGGCCCCGGCAGCGATCTGGATCCGGAGGAACGAGATCGCGATGTCCGCCAGCCGGCCGAGCAACGCGTTCCACATCACCGGGTCGCCGTACATCAGCGACTTGGTGCGATCGTGGCTCTTCGACGGGCCGCCCTCGATCAGGTACGACGCGAGCGTGAACGGGCCGCCGGCGAACCCGATGAGCGGCTTGGCGCCCAGCTCGGCCACCAGCGCGGTCACTGCCTCGGTCACGAACGGCACATCAGCCGGCTCAAGATCCCGCAGCCGGGCCAGGTCCCGCTCGTCGCGGATCGGCCGGGCGATGATCGGGCCGACGCCCGGCTTGATGTCGATATCCATGCCCAGCGCCTTGAGCGGCACCACGATGTCGCTGAACAGGATGGCGGCGTCAACCTCGTACCGGCGCAGCGGCTGCAGCGTGATCTCAGTGATCACGTCGGGCCGGGCACACGCCTTCAGCATGGGCAAGTTGCCCCGGGCCTTGCGGTACTCGGGCAGGGACCGCCCGGCCTGGCGCATGAACCAGACCGGCGTGTACGGAACCGGCTCGCGACGGCAGGCACGCAGGAAGGGGGACTCCTCCGTCGCGGTCACGCCACCGACCGTCTCACAGGCTGCGCACCCGTCCCTCTGCAATTGCGTTGTGACCTCGGGACACGCCGCAGTATATCCACCGATCGGAGGCCCCGGCGTGCCACGATCATGATCGGCCTCATGTAGCCGGCGCTCCCTGAGCGGGCCTGCCGACCGAGGCTCCGGCGGTGAGGAGGTCGCAGGTCTTGAGCCAGATGATCCGCTTCTGTCCTGAGTGCGGTGGCAACGGGCTGTTCGAGCAGTACCACGGCGAGCCGGGCGGCTGCCCGGACTCCCCGGACGGGGATTGCCCCGAGTGGGGGTGCGCGGCGTGCGGCACCGCGCTCTTCGTGGACCCGGCAGCTGACACCGGCGGGCCGCCCATTGCCGTGGAGTTGCCTGGCCGCGTCGCGTGAAGGGTCGATGGCGACGACGTACGCTCACATCATGAGGCCGGTCAGCGGGCTTACGGACCCTGGCGGCGCGTCGGCGTCCGCGTCGTTCGGCCGGGTGGCCGCCGACCTGAGGACGCAGTGTGAGCAGTTGAGCACGCTACGCCCGGAACTGACATTTGAGGACGTCCCGGCACCCAAGACCCTGGCTCCCTATGCGAGCGCGATCGCGGCCGCGGTGCGGGTGGACGACGCCGAGATCGGCAGTGGCAGGCTGGTGCTGCTCTATGACCCCGCGGGCCAGCGGGGCTGGGCCGGGCCGCTGCGCATCATCGTCTACATCCGCGCGGAACTCGACCCGGAAATCGCCGCGGACCCGCTGATCGGGCAGGTTGGCTGGAGCTGGCTGACCGAGGCGCTGGACGGCTGCACGGCCGGGTACCTGGAGCCGAGCGGGACAGTCACCCGTGTGGTGACCGAGGGGTTCGGCGCAAAGCAGGGCGAACCGCCAGCGACCGGGTTCGAGCTGCGGGCGTCGTGGTCGCCCACGGTCGCTGACCCAGGACCGGCGGACTCCACGGCGGGCCTGGCTGACCTCGCCGAAGGCGACGATCTCGCCGGGCACCTGGCCGCATGGTGCGAGACCCTCTGCGCCGCATCGGGGCTGCCACCCCTGGCCGCGGGAGTGACCGCGCTCAGGCCACCCCGCAGCCGGCGGCCACAGTGATGGTCGGGGGGCAGCTGCCGGACCAGCCTCAAGTGGCCGAGCAGGTCGGAGTGGCCGAGCAGGTCGGAGTGGCCGAGCAGGTCGGA
>DAIRVB010000424.1:0-4697 GCA_036803065.1 Streptosporangiaceae bacterium | reverse complement strand
GGCCGGAGCCCGTACCGCCTGGCCTGTGGCCGCCCCGCGCGGGCCGCGAGGGTCCCGCGTGCCCGGGTACCTGTCCAACCGGACGGGGCGATGACGGCCGGAAGCATGGTGACAGGCTCCGCGCCGCCCCATACCGTCACCAACATCAGGCTCCACCGGTCGAGCCGCGCCCAGGTTCCGTCGCAACCCACCGCAGGAGGATTTCGATGCAGCAGGACACCCGAGCCGACAGATCCCAGGCTGACACGGCATCGCGCAGCGCAGATATCGCCGATGACCGCGGCATCGACGATGACTCAGGGATCACCGAGGAGTTGCTGGTCGAGGAAGTCTCGATCGATGGAATGTGCGGCGTCTACTAGGGCAGGTGCTGTCGCGATGACCGCGCCATTCGAGCCCGCCCGCGGCTACCGGCTCAACCCGGCTGTCGCGCTGCGCCCCGAGCCGTTCGGGGCGCTCGTTTACCACTTCGGCACCCGGCGGCTGTCGTTCCTGAAGGCGCCGGATCTCGTCGACCTCGTGCGCGGGCTGGGCAACCACCGCTGCGTTTCCGATGCCCTGGCCACCGTGCCAGACGGCCGGCGCGAAGTCTACCTGCGGGCGCTGGCCGCGCTGGCCGCGTCCGACATGATCGTTCCGCAGACAAGCACTAGCGAGGTACCGTGCTGATGACCGGCGGCGAGCCGCAGCAGAGCGAGCGCGTGCCGGCGCTCGTCGAGCAGTTCAAGGGCGGCCTCGCCGCGCCGATCTGCCTGACCTGGGAGTGGACGTACGCCTGCAACTTGGCGTGCGCGCACTGCCTGTCGTCCTCGGGCCGGCGTGACCCCGACGAGCTGACCACCGGCGAGATGATGTCGGTCGTCGACGAACTCCGGGCCATGCAGGTGTTCTACGTCAACGTCGGCGGCGGCGAGCCGACGGTGCGGCCGGACTTCTGGGAGCTCCTGGACTACGCGGTGGCCAGACAGGTCGGCGTGAAGTTCTCCACCAACGGGCTGCGGCTGGACGCCGGGCGTGCCCGGCGCCTGGCCGGCACGGACTATGTGGACGTGCAGATCTCGCTGGACGGCGCGAGCAGGCAGGTCAATGACGCGGTTCGCGGGCACGGTTCCTACGACATGGCGCTGCGCGCGATGGAGAACCTGGCCGAAGCGGGGATGGCGGACTTCAAGATCTCCGTGGTGATGACCCGGCACAACGTGTGCCAGCTGGACGACTTCGCGAGGATCGCCGACCGGTTCGGCGCTCAGCTGCGGATCACCCGCCTGCGTCCCTCGGGCCGCGGAGCGGACGTGTGGCACGAGCTGCACCCGACGGCGGAGCAGCAGCGAGAGATCTACTCCTGGCTGGTGGACCACGGGGACCGGGTTCTGACCGGCGATTCCTTCTTCCACCTCAACGCGCTGGGTGCCACAACGATCCCAGGGCTGAACCTCTGCGGCGCCGGCCGGGTGGTCTGCCTGATCGACCCGGTCGGCGATGTCTATGCCTGCCCGTTCGCCATCCACGACACGTTCAAGGCGGGCAGCCTGCGCTCACCCGGCGGTTTCGCCGAGGTGTGGCGCAGCGCGCCGCTGTTCGCCCAGCTGCGTACCGAGACCTCAGGCGGCGCATGCCGGTCATGCTCGGCTTTCAGCTCCTGCCAGGGCGGCTGCATGGCGGCGAAGTTCTTCACCGGCCTCCCGCTGGACGGGCCCGATCCTGAATGCGTCAAGGGCCACGGTGCCAGCGGGCTCACGGCCGCCGCCGGTGGCGGGCTACCGCGAGCGGAGAAAGACCACTCCCACCACCGCCGGGCGGTGGATGTCGGCATGCCCTCCATCCGCGTCCCGGCCAAGCCGTGCGATTCCAGCCCCCTGGCGGTCACGACGTGAGCATGGCCCTGACCGAACCCATCGACATCGGGCCACGCCGCGCACCCTGCCGGGTGATGTTCGGGCCGCACGAGACCAACCTCGGGCGAGGCCGGGCGATCTCGGATCGGCATGTCGCTTATTACACCAGGCGGGCGTCTGGTGGTACTGGTGTCATCGTGACCGAGACGGCGAGCGTGCACCCGTCGGACTGGCCTTACGAGCGCGCGCCGTTGGCTGCGGAGTGCGGCCCGGGCTGGGCCGAGGCCGTCGTGGCCTGCCGGACGCACGGCGCTCTGGTGCTGGCCGGGCTCGGCCATGCTGGGATGCAGGGCTCCTCAGCCTTCTCCCAGTCCGTGCTGTGGGCACCGTCACGGGTGCCGGATGCGGGATCGCGCGAACTGCCCATGGAGATGGCCGGCGTTGAGATCGACGCTCTGGTCGACGGCTTCGCCGCCGCCGCGGCGCTGGCCGCCCGATCTGACCTGGACGGTGTCGAGATCAACGCCGGCCAGCACTCACTGCTGCGCCAGTTCCATTCCGGGCTGACCAACCAGCGCGGCGATGATTACGGCGCGGACCGGCTGCTGCTCACCGAGCGCGTACTGCGCGGGGTGCGCGGCGCGCTCGGGACCGGGCGGGTCCTGGGGCTACGGCTGTGCTGCGACGAGCTCGCCCCGTGGGCTGGCGTGACGCCGGAACTGGCCGCCGAGCAGGCGGCGCGGCTGGCCGTGCTGGTGGACTACCTGGTGGTGGTGCGCGGGTCAATCTTCTCGGTATCGGCCACCCGGCCCGACCTGCACACGGAGCCGGGTTTCGCCGTCGAGCTGTGCCGGCAGGTCCGTGCCGCCGTGGACGGCACCATCCCGGTGGTGTGTCAGGGCAGCGTGGTCGACCCAGGGCAGGCCCAGGATGCACTGGGCGACGGGGCAGCCGACCTGGTCGAGATGACGCGGGCACAGATCACCGATCCGGATCTCGTCACGCGGCTGCGCAACGGAGAAGCGGATCGTATCCGTCCCTGCCTGCTGTGCAACCAGGCCTGCATGGTCCGGGACAACAGGAACCCGGTCATCACCTGCGTCGTCGAGCCGGGCAGCGGCCACGAACTCGACGACATCGACATCGGCTACGCCCACGCGGATGGGATCCGGAGCCCGGTGCTGGTGGTTGGCGGCGGCCCGGCGGGAATGGAAGCGGCCCGCGTGCTGGCTCTGCGCGGGCACCAGGTGACCCTGGCGGAGCGCGGACCGGCGCTGGGCGGCATGCTGGTGGCCGCGGCCCTGGTCCACGGGCGGCAAAGGCTTGGCGTGGTGGTGGACTGGTGGCGGCGGGAACTGCGGCGGCTGGGTGTGGACGTGTCGCTGGGGAAGGAAGTCACCGCCTCCGACATGGACGACGCGCTGGCCAGGGGAGTTCAGGTCGTGCTGGCCACGGGATCAGTGCCCGGCCCGCGTGAGTACAGCGTCGCCCCTGGTGCGCACGTGGTCGAGGCCGCCGACCTGATCAGCCTGGTGAGCTCCGGTGCGCTGGACCGATTGCCGGCCGGCCGGGCGGTGGTGTTCGACCCGGTCGGCGGGCCGGTCGGGGTCGGTGTCGCGGAGTTGCTCGCCGCGAACGACAGGCCGGCGTCGATTGTCACCCAGGACCAGATCGCCGGCACGCAATTGGCCATCACCGGCGACCTCGCCGAGGCCAACTCGCGGCTGCAGCGGGCAGGCGTGGTCCGCGAACTGCGCAGCCTGCTCCGCGGCGTCACCGGCGACCATGTGCTGCTTGAGGACCGGTGGACCGGCGAACAGCGCACAGTGGGCTGCGCGTTCCTGGTGCACTGCGGGCACCGGCTGCCCGAGGAAAGCCTCTACCGGCAACGGCCCGGCACCCCCCGGGCTGGCGACTGCGTGGCGCCCAGGACCGTACTCGAGGCAGTGCTGGAGGCGCGCCGGGCCGCGCTGGGCATCGGGCGGGCGGGTGACTGGGCTGGTCCTCCCGGCGGCCGTCAAGCGCTGACCGTGACCGGAGGAGGCCGATGAGCGCCACCAGCAGCTACCGGTACCTGTTCTCGCCGCTGCGGATCGGCCCCGTGGTCGTCCGCAACCGGATCGTGTTCTCCGCGCACCTGACCAACTTCGCGCAGGACGGCCTGCCCACCCAGCAGCACGCCGACTACTACGCCGCCCGCGCGGCCGGCGGCACCGGCCTCATCATCACCGAGGAGCACTCGACTCATCCCACCGACTGGCCCTACGAGAAGCTGATCCACGGCTTCCACCGGGCGGTCATCCCCGGCTACCGGCAGATGACCGCGGCGGCGCACGCGCACGACGTGCCGATCTTCGCCCAGCTCAACCACAACGGCGGTCAGGCATCGTCAATGTTCTCCCGGCTGCCCGTGTGGGCGCCCAGCCCCGTGCCCGACCCGATGTTCCGCGAGGTGCCCAAGGCCGTGGAGAGGCACGAGATCGCCGAGATCGTCGCGGGCTATGGCACTGTCGCCGGGCATTGCGCCGAGGGCGGGTTCGACGGCGTAGAACTGCAGTGCTCGCACTCCTCCATCGTGCGCGGGTTCCTGTCGCCGGCGACCAACAAGCGCACCGACGCCTACGGCGGCACGCTGGCCGGCCGGGCCAAGATCCTGCTGGAGATCGTCGATGCGGTGCGTGAGGCGATCGGCCCCGATCGCGCGCTGGGCGTGCGGATCTGCGGCGACGAGCTGATCGAGGGCGGGAGCACCCTCGACGAGGCGGTTGACGTGGCCAGGATGATGGAGGCGACCGGCAAGGTCGACTACATCAACACCTCGATCGGCGTGGCCACCGCGACGCTGTTCATGATCGAGGCGTC
>DAIRVB010000423.1:0-4705 GCA_036803065.1 Streptosporangiaceae bacterium | reverse complement strand
CCTGGGTAGGCCTGTCGATGATGCCATGGGCTATCAGGGCGTTGCCGCCGCCGAGGGCGAACCCGTCTGGTGCGCCGGCACGCAGCGCGATACCTGCCACCTCGCGGTGGAGTTCGCTGACTGGCATCAGGCAGCCGCGGCCGCAGCCGTACGCAGTACCGGGTGCTCGTCCTCCCACGCCTGACGCACGCCTTTGGGCACGAAGAGCTTGGGCCACAAAGCGACCAGCGTGTCGCTGTTCAGGAATGCGGTGAGATCCTCCGGGCGGGACGCTTCCTGGAGAACGGTCTCATAGAGCCACTGGAGCGTACCCGGATCGCTAAGGTTGAACGTCCGGTCGGAGCCCGACCAGAACAACCGAAGCGGCAACTCGATTGGGCCCCTGACTGGCCCTCGCAGGTCCGCCAGGTTGAGGGCTACGAGCACCCTCCGCCCCGGGCGGGCCTGGTACGGCGCCACCCGCACGGCAGCCTGCGCGGTTCGTGCGGTAGTCACAGGTACAGGATAGCCCGGGGGCATCCCGGTCGGCCAGTTTATCGAACCTATTATCGAGATGTGTGCCGACGAGGATGTCCTGGGTAACCGGTCAACGGCCGGTGGGACGAGCTATGGGCACACCCCGCCACCGCCAGCCCGGCACTCGCCGCGCTACAGGCAGCAATCTGACAGACACCACGACTCAGATACCCAGGCCACCCGTCACCAGCAAGATCATCACCACAAATCTGTCGCGCACCCCTTGGTTCCGAGTTGGACACGGCCGAGGTTCCAGGGAGTGTCTGGCACCGGGGCCCGAACACGAGTTGCTGCGCGGGAAGGAACAGGCGCTATGGCGTCAGCCGCGCGGCAGGACACTGGGCGGCAGGACACTGGGCGGCAGGACACTGCGCGGCAGGACACTGCGCGGCAGGACACTGCGCGGCAGGACACTGCGCGGCAGAGATGCCGCGCGGCAGAGATGCCGCGCCGGGAAGGGTGCTGGCGCTGCGTGTTCCGGGAGCCGGGGCGCGGCTCACTTCAGCAAATCACCGATGACCCCGCCGATCACACCGCCTTCGACCGCCTTGCCTCTGCCCTGGGTGTCACCTAGGAACGGAGCCAGCGACGCGGCCAGTACCGACAGCGGCATCGACTGCAGCCACACTGTGCCCGGCCCGGACAGCACGCCGAAGTGGTGTGAGTCGCCGCCGAAGTAGCGGTTGGCGATGCCCTGGACCCGGACGACCTGGAACGCGACCGACGCTTCGAACATGCCGATATGCCCCGGGTGCACGCGCAGCGACTGGCCGGAGGCCAGCTCGTACCGGATCACTTCACCGGACAGCTCAGCCCAGGCGCGGCCCTGGCCGCCGATGCGCTGCAGGATGAAGCCCTCACCGCCGAACACGCCCGCGGTGAATGACTGCTGGAAACCGGCCGAGATCTGGATGCCGGGGCTGCCGGCGAGGAACCCATGCCGGTGAACCATGTAGTCGCGGCCGGGAGCGACATCGATAGGCAGGATGCTGCCAGGCACTTTGGAGGCGAACGCGATGACCCCAGGCGCTCCCTGCGCGGTGTAGGTGCTCATCAGCAGAGTCCCTCCGCCGATCTTGCGCTTCAGCGCTCCCATCAGCCCTTGTCCGCCTACACCGCCGCCCATGCCGGTGGACATCTGGATGGAGTCGGTCATCCAGGAGAACTCGCCGACCTCGGCGACGACGCTCTCACCCCCGTTGAGCGAAATCGACAGCACAGGCATGGTCGTGCCGAGAATCTGGTCTTGCATAACCGTTCCTTACTCTCGGGAGCGCTGACGCGCTCTCTGGGAGCGCTGACGCGCCTGCCGGCGTTCGTGAGTACGACCGCGCCCCTGTGGCGGGCGTGCTCACGGAAGCCGTCGTTGTCCGTACCAGCGAGGCGCTGGCCCGGAGCGGGTCGTCATAGTGGAGCGACCTGCGGAGCCCGGGAAACCAGTCGCTTATTTCTACGCCGTGGGTGGCGGCTCCCGAATCCCCGAAACTATGTATCCGGCCGGCCGGACGGATGCGTTCGGGCCGGATCTGTATCTGGATGAACACGATCACCGACTCCGGCGGCCTGGCTGCGCGCGCGGCGTTATAACACCGACGACATGACACCGATGACACCGGCCGGTCAGCGGGCCGGGCCCGCGAGCCCGTGTGCCAGGGCATAGCGGGTCGCATCGACCCTGCCGTTCAGCCCCAGCTTGCGGTAGACCGTGGCCAGATGCCGCTGGACGGTGGCCGGGCTCAGGTACAGCTCGGCGGCGATCTGCTTGCTGCTCATCCCCGCGGCGAGCAGGCTCAGGACCTCAGCCTGACGGGCGGTGAGGCCGTCTGGCAGGGGGGCGCCCGCGTTCTCGCCGATCTCCGCGAGTGCCGCTCGCACCTCGGCGAGCCGCTGCGGATTGGCGATCTCGTCAGCCACGGCCTCTGCGGCGCGAAGGTGCCTGGCCGCGTCGCCTCGGCGGCCCAGCCGGTAGGACGCGCGGCCGAGGCCGATCATGGCCTCCACCGTGTCGTGGGCATGGCCGGCCTCCTGGTGGGCCAGCGCGGCGGCCTGGTAGTGCTCGGCCGCCTCCTGCCAGTGCTGCTTGTTCGCGGCCAGGTTGCCCTGATTGCACCGGAGAGTGCCGATGAGCTGCGGGTTGCCAAGGTCCGCGGCGAGCTCGGCCGCCTCGGCCAAGGCGCGGTCCGCGGCGTCCCACTGGCCGGTGCGGATCAGCACGTCGGACAGGTTGGCCAGGCCGATCGCGAGGGAGCGGCGCTCGCCGAGCTGGCGCTTGATGACCAGCGTCTGCTCGAACAGCTCGCGCGCCCGGGCCAGGTCGCCGTCGTCCACCTCCAGCAGCGCCATGTTGTTCATCGCCACGGAAACACCGCGGCGGTCACCCAACGCGGCCCGCACGTCCATCGCGGTCTGAAAGCTGCGCCGGGCGTCGGCCCGGTTACCCAGGTAGCGATGCGCCGATCCGAGCACGGTGGCGGCGAACGCCACGCGATCCTGCAGGCCAAGCGACTCGAAGATGCCAAGCGCCAGCCGTGCCTGGTGAAGCGCCTCGGCGTAGTCGCCGTTCTCGGCGGCCAGCACGGCCGCGGACCCGAACGCCTGGCCGGTCCGCTCGTCGCGTCGCTGATCGGCGCCGGCCAGGAACTTACCGAGCCAACTCCTCCCCAACGCCAACCGCCCGCTGATCAGCCACCACCGCCAGAGCGCGGCGCTCATCTCAAGACCGAGGTCGACATCGGCGGTCTCATCCGCCCACCGCAGTGCGACGTCGAGATCGGCGACTGCGGCCTCCAGCCGGGCGGTCCAGGCCGCCCCATCGGGACCGGCCAAACCTTCCTCGCTGGCCTTGGCCACCTCGGCGAAGTGCGCGGCGTGCCGGGCTCGGACCGCTGCACCGCCGCCCTCGTCCAGCCTGGCTGACGCGAAGGTGCGCATGGTCTCGAGCATGCTGAACCGGTTCTGCTCGCCGTCCCGCATGACCACGAGCCAGGACGAGTCGACGAGCCCGCGGATCGCGCGGGCCAGCACGGGGCCGGAGCTCTCTTCGGCACCACGGGCATCGTCGCCACGGGCGGTTACGCCACGTCCGTCGTCCATGGTGAACGGACCGGCGAAGACGCTGAGCGCGGGGAGCAGTCGCTGCTGCTCGGGCCGGAGCAGGTCGTAACTCGCCTGCAGGACATCGGCCAGGCCACGACCACGGGACTGGCCGGAATCGAGCGGTTCCTGTTCGAGCAGGATCGCCCCCTGCTGCAGGATCTCCCGCACCGACAGGGTGCCGACCCAGCCGGCGATCAGCTCGATCGCGAGCGGCAGTCCATCGAGCCTGCGGCACAGCTCGGCAATGGCGTGCGGGGCGACATCGGAATTGCTGAAGCCAGGCAGCCGCTCCCGCGCTCTGGCCATGAACAGCTGCACCGCGTCCGACGACGCGATGTCCGACACGCCGGCCGCTGCCGACGGGCAGGCCAGTGGGGGAACCGTCCAGCACACCTCACCCGGGACGCCGAGCACCACCCGGCTCGTAACAATGATCCGCAGTTGGGGAACCGCGGTGAGCAGCCTGCCGACCAGTTCGGCGACCTCGTCCCGGACGTGCTCCGCGCCATCCAGGACGACGAGCCGTGGCTCGGCACTGAGCGCCGCCTCCACGGACCCCTGGATCAGCACCCCTGGCTGATCGCGCACCCGAAGGCGGGATGCCACCGTCGAGATCAGCGACTGCGGATGGCGCACCGGTTCGAGCGGGATGAACACGACCTCCTCCGCGGGATCCCAGCGGTGGATGGCCTCGATAGCGAGCCGGGTCTTACCGGCTCCGCCTGGCCCGGTGAAACTGATCAGCCGGGACCTCCCGAGCAGTTCCGAGAGTTCCGCCAGTTCATGCTCGCGCCCGACAAAGCTCGTAGGCGCCACTGCTATGGGCCCGGGCGGCACGGCCTGGTCAGGTGGGGCTGCCTGGTCAGGTGGGGCTGCCTGGCCGGTCGGCTCGGGCCGCTCGGGCCGCTCGGGCCGCTCGGACGGCTCGGGCCGCTCGGGCTGGCCGGGCCGCTCGGGCCGCTCGGACGGCTCGGGCCGCTCGGGCTGGCCGGGTGCCATGGCTCGGTCGGTTAGTCCGGGCCGCTCGGGTGGCGCGGCTTGGGCGGCGCGATCTCGGCCTTGAACTCGGCCAGGGCAGCGCTCGCGCGGGCCG
>DAIRVB010000422.1:0-4710 GCA_036803065.1 Streptosporangiaceae bacterium | reverse complement strand
ATCCGGCGCACCGGGCGCTCGTCGAGAACTATGTGAACCCGATCGTGGCGCGCCGCGCCGCCGTCCAGTACGAGACCTGACGGCTGCGGCGGCCACGCGAGCCGGCGGCGGCGCGGCGGCCACGCGAGTCGGCGGCCGACCACGGCGGGCCGGTGGTTACGCGGTGATCAGAACGCCTCTTCGGGAAGCTCCATCAGGTCGAGCGTGGTGTCCTCGGCCATCTGGCGTTCCGCCGACAGCCTGGGCAGCACGGACTGGGCAAAGAATAGCGCCGTGGTGATCTTGCCCTGGTAGAACGCGGCATCGCGGCTGCCCGCCGGGACGCCCTCGTCGAGAGCGCGGAGAGCGACCTCAGCCTGGCGGGCGAGCAGCCAGCCGATGACGAGATCACCGAGGGCCATCAGCAGCCTGGTGGTGTTCAGGCCAGCCCGGTACACCTCGGCCGGCTGTTCCGCCGAGGCCACGGCGAACCCGGCCATGGCCGCCACGATGCCCTCGACATCGCTGGCGGCCGCGGCGAGCGCGGCCCGCTCGGTCTTGAGCCGGCCATTGCCGGCGTCGCTGGCCGCGAAGTTCCTGATCTCGCCGATCAGGGCCCCGATTGCCTGGCCCTCGTCGCGCAGGATCTTGCGGAAGAACAGGTCTATCCCCTGGATCGCCGTGGTGCCCTCGTACAAGCTGTCGATCTTGGCGTCCCTGACGTACTGCTCAATCGGGAAATCCTGGATGAAGCCCGAGCCGCCAAAGGTCTGCAGGGACAGCGTCAGCAGTTCGTAGGCGCGCTCCGAGCCAACCCCCTTGACCACCGGGAGCAGCAGGTCATTGATCCGGGCCGCCATGTCGTTCGGGCGGCCCTGCGCCTCCGCGACCTGCAGCGCGTCCTGGTAGGAGGCCGCGTACAGCACGAGCGCCCGCATGCCCTCCGCATACGCCTTCTGCATCATGAGCATCCGGCGGACGTCCGGGTGGTGAATGATGGTG
Organism: Streptosporangiaceae bacterium; assembly: GCA_036803065.1. GTDB lineage: Bacteria > Actinomycetota > Actinomycetes > Streptosporangiales > Streptosporangiaceae > JAWWPY01. The sequence goes on along the minus strand of DAIRVB010000422.1, from coordinate 3,729 downwards.
ACCCGCGGTGCCGTCTTATCGGCCAGCCTCGTCATATCGGCGCTCTGCACCCGGGTCTTGGCGTAGTCCAGGGCGTTCAGGTAGCCCGTCGAAAGCGTGGCGATGGCCTTGGTGCCGACCATCATCCGGGCGTTCTCGATGATCAGGAACATCTGCTTGATGCCCTCGTGAACGCCCCCCACCAGCGTGCCTACGGCGGGACGGTCCCCGCCGAAGGTGAGTTCGCAGGTGGTCGAGGCCTTCAGGCCCATCTTGTGCTCGACCCCGGTGACCGTGACGCCGTTGCGCTCGCCGGGCTCGCCGGCGTCATCGACCAGGAACTTCGGCACCAGGAACATGGACAGGCCCTTGGTGCCCGGGCCATGCCCCTCCGGGCGGGCCAGGACCAGGTGGAAGATGTTCTCGGCCATGTCGTGCTCAGCACTGGTGATGAACCGCTTGACGCCCTCGATGTGCCAGGTGCCGTTGGGCTGCTCGATGGCCTTGGTCCGGGCGGCGCCCACGTCCGAGCCGGCTTCCGGCTCGGTGAGCACCATGGTCGCGGTCCACTTACGCTCGATGGCCTGCTCCGCGAAGCGCTTCTGCTCCGGTGTGCCCACCCGCCAGAGAACCTGCGCGAACGATGGGCCGCCCGAGTACATCCAGACGGCCGGGTTCGCGCCGAGGATCAACTCGGCGACGGCCCAGGCCAGCGAGCGGGGCGCGCCGGTCCCGCCCAGTTCGGGCGGCAGGTCAAGGCGGTACCACTCGGCGTCCATGAACGCGGCGAAGGATTTCTTGAAGCCTTCCGGCATGCGCACGGATCCGGTGGCCGGGTCGAAGACCGGGGGATGCCGGTCGGCATCGGCGAAGGACTCGGCGATAGGGCCGGTAGCAAGCCTGTTCACCTCGCTGAGGATGCCGCGTGCGGTCTCCTCGTCCACGTCGGGATACGGCTCGGAACCCAGCAGATCCTGCCGCTTCAGCACCTCGAAGAGGTTGAACTCGATGTCACGGAGGTTGCTCTTGTAGTGACCCATCGTCGCCCCCGGCATCCAGGAAAATTTGCTACTGATCAGTAACTTAGGATAATACCCGGAAGTAGCCCAGAAGGCCAGATAGGTGAGATCAGCTACTTCAGGATGTTCACCGCGCGCGCGATCACCAGCGCACCCACCCCGAGCGATACCGCCGACTGGACGAGCATGGCGAGTTTGGCCCAGCGGGCCAGTGGCATGACATCGGTGGGGCTGAACGCCGTGGCGTTCGTGAACGACATGTAGAGGTAGTCCGCGAACCGCGTCTCCCAGTCCGGCGGTGTCAGCTCCTGCACCGTCATCTGCGGGAACAGCAGGTCCGGGTGCTGGAATGTGCCGTGGGCGCGATGCACCGGCCCGCCACGGTCGAACTCCCAGTACCAGAGCGCGAACGCGATCACGTTGGTCGCCCACACCGAGGCCCCGGTGGCCAGCAGCGGACCTGCGAGTGGGCCGGCCTTGCCCTCCAGGATGGCCCGGATGAGCAGCACCGCGGAAGCCGCGTTCGCGGCCGTGAGGAGGAAGATCAGCACGATGCTGGCCAGCCGGACGAACCGGGACCGCCGCTCGATCCGCACCGGGTTCGCCGCGATCAGGCCGATCAGTAGCGCCGTCTCCAGCGAGGGTATGGCCGCCCGCGGCAGGAACCGCAACTGGTCCGGAAGCAGGGTCTGCAGCACGACGGCCGCGGCCACGCTCAGGGTCACCGGCCACCGCGGCTCACCTCGCGTCCGGCGCCGCCAGGCCGGCAGGATGCTCCCGGCGCGGTGCACGGCCGCGTGCTCGGCCTGGTTCAGCAGGGCGTACCAGACCCGGCTCCGTGACCGGCGCGGATCCCCAGTTGAGCTCGGGTCGCCCGGTTCCCCTGCTGGCCCTAGCTGGCCGGGCTCCCCTGCTGGCCCTAGCTGGCCGGGCTCCCCCGGCGGCCCTGATTCCGACATCTGTCCATTGTCGTCCGCCCGTGTCGTCAGCAAGCTCCGGACCGCTGGACGCGCGGAGGCATTCCGCCAAACCGAATCTCGTTCTAGGGTGGTCGCCATCGGCACAAACCACTGTGTCTATTCAAAGTTCGCGTTATTCAAACTACCCTCAGTGGTCACGGCGAGCCTGACCTGCACCGACCGCTCACCCGGACCCTACGGGCCCGGGTTCGACAGCCGGTTTGAATAACGCTCACTGGCAGCGAGGTGGATCATGGCGCTTGGCCTGAACCGGGAGCACCTGGACCTGGCGGAAGCCGTCCGGGGATGGGCCAGCCGCCATGCCCCCGCCGAGATTGTCCGGGCCGGCCTCGACGAGCCGGGCGCGGCATCGGCCCGGTACGTCGGCACGCTCCGGCCGCGCCTCGCCGAGCAGGGCCTGCTTGGCCTGCACATCCCGGAGGAGCATGGCGGGCAGGGATACGGGATAACCGAGACCGCGGTCGCCCTGGAAGAGCTGGGCCGGGCCCTGGTCCCCGGTGGCTTCCTGCCCACCGTGCTGGCCAGCGCCGTCCTGCTCGCCGGGGGCGGACCGGAGAAGCTGATAGCTGACCTGGCCGATGGCTCGGCCACCGGCGCGGTCTCGCTGGCCCCCGGGCTGGAGGGCCGGGCCGGGCCACACGATGGGCTGATCCTGGACGGCACGTCGTCCCCCGTGCTCGGCGCCTCCCTGGCGGACATCGTGGTCCTGCCGGCCCAGACCGATCAGGGCGAGGTCTGGGTGGCGGTGGACGCAGCCGACCTCGGAATCGCCGCGCTGGACAGTCTTGACCTGACCAGGCCGTCGGCCCGGGTCAGCGCGGAGCACGTATTCGTGCCGGCGGACCGGATCGTGACCGGCCTCGGCGCGGCCACCGTGACGGCGCTCGCCGCCACCCTGTTCAGCGCGGAAGCGTGCGGAATCGCCGACTGGGCGGTGCACACGGCGGCCGGCTACGCGAAGATCCGGATTCAGTTCGGCCGGCCGATCGGCCAGTTCCAGGCGGTGAAGCACAGATGTGCCTGGATGCTCACGGCGGCGGAACAGGCAGCCGCGACTGTCTGGGACGCCGCCCGGGCGCAGCAGGCCCACACCGGCGGCGCCGAGGGCCGGGAAGCTGAATTCGCGGCCGCGGCGGCCGCCGTCGTGGCCATCGATGCAGCCGTCAGCTGTACGCACGAATGCATCCAGGTACTCGGCGGCATCGGCTACACCTGGGAACACGATGCCCACCTGTATTACCGCCGCGCCCTGTCGCTACGGGCGCTGCTCGGCCCGTCCGGGGAGTGGGCGCAGCGGGTGGCGGCCCTGGCCCTGGACGGGGTGAGCCGGCCAATGCAGGTGGACCTGCCCGCGGCGGCCGAGCCGCTGCGGGCCCAGATCCGGGACGAGCTGGCCGCCATCGCCGCACTGGAACCAGCGGCACGCACCGAGCAGCTCGCCAGCGGCGGCTGGGTGACCCCCCATCTTCCCCGGCCCTGGGGACGTGCCGCCGAGCCACTGGAGCAGGTCATCATCGCGCAGGAAATGAAGGCGGCCCGGGTGCGCGGCCCGGCCCTCGCCATCGGCGCCTGGGTGGTTCCGGCCCTGGTCCAGTACGGGACGCCCGCGCAGCAGGAGCAGTTCCTGCCGCCCACCCTGCGCGGCGAGATCATCTGGTGCCAGCTGTTCAGCGAACCCGGAGCCGGCTCCGACCTCGCGGGGCTGTCCACCCGCGCCGAGCGAGTGACGGGGGATAGTGAAGGGGGAACGG
>DAIRVB010000421.1:0-4724 GCA_036803065.1 Streptosporangiaceae bacterium | reverse complement strand
GCTGAACACCGGGAGGATTTCCGTGGCGATGCCGAAGCCCGGCAGCGCGACGATGTAGACCTCGGGATGGCCGAAGAACCAGAACAAGTTCTGCCACATGACGGCGCCGCCACTGGATGCGCTGAACACCTGGGCGCCGAGCTTGCGGTCGATCTCCAGGACCAGCAGCGCCGCCGCCAGCACCGGGAACGCCAGCAGCACCAGCATGCTCGTGAGCAGGATGTTCCAGGTAAAGATGGGCATCCGGAACATGGTCATGCCGGGGGCGCGCAGGCAGATGATCGTGGTGACGAAGTTGACCCCGCCGAGGATCGTGCCGAGCCCGGACAGCGTCAGGCCCATGATCCACATGTCGCCGCCGATTCCCGGCGAGTACACGGAACTGGTCAGCGGAGAGTAGGCATACCAGCCGAACGCGGCCGCCCCACCCGGGGTGAGGAAGCTGACCAGCAGGATCAGCCCGCCGAACAGGAACATGTAGTAGCTCAGCAGGTTGAGCCGCGGGAACGCCACGTCGGGCGCGCCGATCTGCAGCGGCATGATCTCGTTCGCGAACCCGACGAACAGCGGGGTGGCGAACATCAGCAGCATGATCGTGCCGTGCATGGTGAACAGTTCGTTGTACTGCTGGTCAGACACGACGTGGTTGTCCGGGCCGAACAACTGGATGCGCATGATCATGGCCATCAGGCCGGCGATCAGGAAAAAGCCGAACGATGTGATCAGGTACAGGTGGCCGATGACCTTGTGGTCGGTCGAGGACAGCCAGTCGGCGAGGATCGAGCCCTTGCGGCCGTACGAAGGCGCTGCCGTCGTCTGGGCGGGGTGTTCGATCGTGGTCACTGCTAAGCGCCCCCTGCCGATTTCTGCTGCGCCTGCTGCTGCGCGTGGATCCACTGATGAAACTGGGCCGCAGTCACGATCTTCACCGTGAACAGCATCCGGCTGTGGTAGACGCCGCACAGTTCGGTGCAGTGACCTACGAACGTCCCCGTCTTTATGGGAGTCACCTCGAAGTGGTTCGGGTGGCCGGGGAGGACGTCCCGCTTGAACTCGAACGGGACGATCCAGAACGAGTGGACGACATCCGTGGAGACAAGGTTGAACCGGACGGTCTCGTTCGTCGGGATCTCGAGCACCGGCAACTGCATCGGCCAGGGCTCGCCGTTCTCAGCTACCACCCCCAACGGTGACCCGGGCACCTTGTACTGCGGGTACTGGAACTGCCAGCGCCACTGGTAGCCAACGACAGTGACCACGACGTCCGGGTGCGCGGGCAGCCTGTCAATGTAGTTCTCGTCGCGTGCCGTGAAGAAGAACATGACCCCGACCATGATGAACGGCACGACCGTGTAGAGGATCTCGATCGGGAGGTTGTAGCGCACCTGACGGGGCGGCCGGTCCGTCCGCTTGCGGTGGAAGATCACCGCCCACAGGATCAGCCCCCAGACCAGGAAGCCGACGGCGAAGGCCGCGATCCAGGATCCCTGCCAGAGGTCGACCACGGTCTTGCCCTGCTGGGTGACGGGCACCGGCATGCCAAGCCGGGTGAACGTGGTGGACTTGCAGCCCGCCGTGGCCGCTGCCACGGCGGCGAGCATGGCCGCACGCGGCAGCCACCGGCGCAGCCGCCGGGCCTGCCGACGCTCTGGTACCGCTGCCGTTTCCTCGCCGGGCATCTCGCCCGGAACATGCGCGCCCCCATGGCGTGGGGCGCTCGGGGTGGGACTCACAGATTGCCTTCCCAGCGGATGACTCCCGGCTGCACGGGCTGGTCATGGCTCGTCCTACAGGCTGTCGTGGAAACAGTATCGTGGCCGGATCCCGGGCTGACGGGGGACCCCAGTAGTCCCTGGGGCGTGTTTCAGCGCGGCCACCGGGCTGCTGCCGGCCGCGGGCGGCACCGCCATGCTTACCCCTGGCAACGTGCGGGTATCGCTTCGGCGTGGCACCATGCAGGAGGAGGTTTCGGGTTCACGGGCACAGAGTTCCGCGCACGGTGCCAGTCAGCACGGGTGTTAGTCAGCACGGTGTTAGTCAGCACAGGGAGGCAGGAGCATGATCCCCCCGACGCGCCCCGCCCCGGCGCTGACAATCGATGCGCTCGGCCGGAAATGCCCGATCCCGATCATCATGCTCGCCGAGCGGATCAGGGAGATCCCGATCGGGGCGACCATCGCGGTGCTCGCCGACGATCCCGCCGCCCGGCCTGACATCCCGGCCTGGTGCATGATGAAGTCCCAGGAATTCGTGCTGGAGACAGCGCTCCCGCGCGGCTGGTCCTTCCTGATCAAGCGCACCTACTGAGCCGGGACGAATGCGCCCGGCCGACCTGGCCTTGGGCGTCGCCCTACGCTTCTCCGGCTGACCGGAACCGGTCGGCGAAGCGCGGGTCGCTTTCCCACCACGGCTGGCTTCCAGCAGTGGGTTCCCCCGTGTCCGTATCTGTGTCCGTATCCGTGTCTGTGGCCGGCCCAGCCCGGGTCTCTGCGGGCTCCACAGCCAGCGCGGCCGGGGACCGCCCGGCCCCGGCGGCCTCCGCGGCGTCGAGTTCCGCGTCGATCACTACCGCCTCAGCCTCGTCCTCCCTGATCATCTGGATCAGCTGCGCGGCGAGGAAGGGCAGGCCGACGATGTCACCCAGGATCCACAGCGCCCCGCCGCCGAGTACCTGGTCGGTGCTGAGGTTCGGCCCCCAGGGCCGCGCGAGCGCGTGGTAATAGCCACCGGCGATGAGGCTCTGGTCAGCCATGACCGCGAGGCCGAGGACCGCGTCGCCAACGACCTCCGCGCCGGTGACCCACAGAGCCACGAGGTAGGGGTAGGCCTTGGGCACCGGGTCGACCCGCAGCAGCGTCCAGAAGAACACGTACCCGGGCGCCAGCAACGCCAGGTAGGTCACTTCCCGCACCGCGGCGCCGTGCAGGCTCGCCGCGTACCAGGGCGAGAAGTACAGGACGAACGGCACGAGAACCAGGACCACCGTGGTGATGGCTGGGAACGTCAGGATGCGGGCCACCCGGCTGCTAACCGCCGCCTCCAGCCGCGGCCCCAGGCTGGGCAGTGTCGCGACGGCCATCGACAGCGGGCGCCCGAGAGCGAGGAACAGCGGAGCCACCAGGAGCAGCAGGATGGTCTGCATCGACCGGACATAGAACAGCGTGCCCTGGTACACGCCGATAACGGACATGGTCGCGATGACCAGCGCGCCAAGTCCCCCAGCGCAGAAGGCTACGGTCCGGCCGGCCGGCCACGACCGCCCGGACCTGCGCGCCCGCCGCGCCCCGGCCAGGTAGAGACCGGCCGCCAGCAGGACCGCGATGAGCACCGGCAGGTCGACCGTCCACGAGGTAAACACCCGTGCCGCCGTCAACTGCGGGGGCCCGTGGTAGGCGGACGGCCCGTGGTAGGCGGACGGGAGGACAGCGGCCATGGTGGCCACGCTACCGCCGCACTGTGACGCAGCGGCCGCCGCGCCACGGCCGCCGGTAACCGCACCGCGCACGTACCAGCCCATGAAAAGCCAAAGGAAATGCATAGGGCTACTGAGCGCGGCCCAATTCATTCCGGGCCGCACGCTTGCCGCCAGCACGCGAAGCCGAGAAATCTAGAGCACGAGCAGCGGTGGCCGGCCACGTACACGCAAGACTAGCCGTACGGTTAGCCGGGCACGGCTCTGACCTGCCCAGGGACACCGTCGCCGCTGGCGGCCGGATCGCGCTGCGCAGGCGCTGAATCACGCTCAATATTGAGGTTAGTTGCCATATTGCGGCAATTTACGGTGACCACTAGGGCCGCACGATAAATCCAGGGGGAAATGCCATGCCGCACATCACACGACTGCGTATGGTTAGCGCCGCAATGGCCACCGGAGCACTTCTGGCGGGCGGGCTGGCCACGGCCACCGCCGCGCAGGCGGGCAACCGGCGATCGGCCATCGCGGACACCCATCCCGCATGGGCGGTCACGTCGACGCGGGTCAACGGCCCGGCCGCCGTCGGCGGCGCTGTGACGGCGCGGGTCTACCTGGCCGGCCGCGACCGGACCGGGCTGGCTGCCTACGCCACCGCGGTCTCCACCCCGGGCAGCGCGCTGTACCGCCATTACCTGACCCCGGCTCAGATCGTGACCCGGTTCGGCGCCACCAGCGAGCAGGTCGCCGCGATCCGCTCCTGGCTCACCTCCGCTGGGCTGAAGATCACTGCCATCAACGACAACAACCTCGCGGGTGCCTACATCGCCGCGCGCGGGCCGGTCGCCGCGGTCAGCAAGGCGTTCGGGGTGACCTTCGCCATGTACCGGGGTCCTGATGGACACGAAGACCGCGCCCCCAGCGCGACCGCGACCGTGCCCGCTTCGCTCGCCAGCGCGGTACTCGCTGTCTCGGGCCTGGACACGGCCAGCCACCTGATGAAGCCGAAGCTGCCGCCACCCGGGCCGAACTACTGGGTCGCGCCGCCGTGCTCCAGCTACTACGGCCAGAAGATCGCTACGGCCGAGCCGACGGCCTACGGCAGGCACCAGCCGTGGACGAACTGCGGCTACACGCCGAGCCAGATCCGCGACGCCTACGGAGTCACCGCCTCCGGCATGACCGGCGCGGGCCAGACGGTGGCGATCGTGGATGCCTACAGCTCGCCGACCATGCTGGCCGACGCCAACCAGTACGCGAGGGTCACCGGCGACCAGCCGTTCGCCGTCGGCCAGTACCAGCAGTTCCAGGC
>DAIRVB010000420.1:0-4728 GCA_036803065.1 Streptosporangiaceae bacterium | reverse complement strand
AACGGCCAGCGGTACGGTTACATCCAGTAACTTCAGCGTACTACGAGTGACGCCGTGCATCGAGGCTAGCCTGCTGGCGCCAGGGCCGCATCACCCGCCAGAGCGGTCGGCCGGGTGAAGTGGTACCCACCCGGCCCCAGGCGTGTCTAGCTCTGCAGCGGGAAGTGGCAGGCCGCGACGTGACCGGGCCCGAATGAGCGGAGCCGGGGCTCTTCCTCGGCACACAGATCCTGCGCGAAAGAGCACCGGGTGCGGAACCGGCAGCCCGACGGTGGGTTGACCGGGCTGGGCAGCTCGCCGGTGATTCCAGCGGCCGCCCCGGCCCCTCGCGCTGCCCTGGCCGCCTGGGGTTCCGGAGCCGGGATGGCGGCGACAAGCCCGGCCGTGTACGGATGCGCCGCCCGCTGGTAGATATCGTCCCCCGAGCCCATCTCAACGAGCTTGCCCAGGTACATGACGCCGATCCGGTCGGCCATGTACTTGACGACCGCTAGGTCGTGGGAGATGACGATGTAGGTCAGGCCGTGGGCCGCCTGCAGCCGCTTCATCAGGTTGAGCACCTGCGCCCTGATGGACACGTCAAGCGCGCTGACCGGCTCGTCCGCGACGATGACCTTCGGGTTCAGGGTGAGGGCCCGGGCCAGCCCGATCCGCTGCCGCTGGCCGCCGGAGAACTCGTGCGGATAGCGCTCGACCGCGCTGCGCGGCAGGCCGACCTCGTCGAGCAGTTCGTAGACGCGCTGCCGCTGCTGCCGGCGCGTCCCTACACGCTGAATGGACAGGGGCTCGCGGATGATCGAGCCGACCCGCATCCTCGGGTCGAGTGACGAGTACGGATCCTGGAACATCAGCTGCAGGTCGCGGCGCTGCTTTCGCAGCTCACCTCCGCCGAGGCCGGAGATGTCCTGCTCACCGAGCAGCACAGATCCCGAGTTCGGGCGCTCCAGCGCCACCACGAGCCGCCCGATGGTGGTCTTGCCGCAGCCTGACTCGCCGACCAGGCCGAATGTCTCTCCTGCGGTCACGGTGAACGAGACGTCCGACACGGCGTGTACGCGGCCGGCCGTGCGCGCCGTGAACGGCCCCGATGTGACCGGGAACTCCTTGACCAGATCGCGCACCTCGAGCAGGGTTCTGCCGGGCGGTACCGCCGCCTCCGCGCGGCCCGGCCCCCCGGCGGCCCCGTCAGTGATCCCGGTTCGGGCAGGGCCAGCTACCGGATGCCAGCAGGCGAACAGGTGCTGCTGGCTCTCGCCGCTGAGCGGTGGTTCGCTGGTGCGGCACTGGTCTGTGGCTCGGTCGCACCTCGGCGCGAACCGGCAGCCGGCCGGGGGATCCGACAGGTCCGGCGGAAGGCCGCCGATGGTCAGCAGCGGCTGCTTGCTGTCCTGGCTCAGCCGCGGAATCGAGGCGAGCAGTGCCCGGGTGTACGGGTGCCGCATGCGCCGGAAGAGAGCTCCCGCCGCTGCCGTCTCGACCATCCGGCCCGCGTACATGACCTGGACCCGGTCCGCGTTCCCCGCGATCACGCCCATGTCGTGCGTGATCAGCAGCATCGCCATGCCGAGGCGCTCGGAGAGGTCGCGGAGCAGCGCGAGGATCTGCGCCTGGATGGTGACATCCAGGGCGGTCGTCGGCTCGTCGGCGATCAGCAGCTTAGGCTCGCAGGCCAGGGCCATCGCGATCATGACACGCTGGCGTAGCCCGCCGGAGAGCTGATGCGGGTAGTCGCCGAGCCGCTCTCCCGGCCTGGGCATGCCGACCAGGCCGAGGACCTCCGCCGCCCGGTCCATAGCCGCGGCCTTGCTCGCGCCCAGGTGCAGCCGGAGCGGCTCCGCGACCTGGTAGCCGATGGTCTTCGTGGGGTCAAGCGAGGTGAGCGGGTCCTGGAAGATCATCGCGATGTCATTGCCGCGTATCTCGCGCAGGTCACTCGCGGGCAGGCCCACCAGTTCCCTGCCGTCCAGCTTGATCGAGCCGCCGACGATGGCTCCCCCCGGCGGCAGCAGGCCCATGATCGACAGGCCGGTCATCGACTTTCCGCAGCCGGACTCGCCCACCAGCCCGAGCGTCTCCCCGGGTTCGATGGTCAGGCTGATGCCGCCTACCGCCTGGACGACCGACCTGGCCAGCTGGATGTGCGTCGAGAGGTCACTGATCTGCAGAACAGGGACCATCCGGAGGCTCTCGTCGGTCAGCAGCTGGCTACTCGATCCGCGTTGTGATGGGTGTGCCGATCTCGATGGTGCGGCTCACCGTGCAGAGCCGGTCATGCGACTTCTTCACCACGTCAGGCAGCACCGCCCGGGCATCATCGCCGTGTTCGCCGCCGGGAAATCTGATCCGGAATGTGACCTCGATGTCGGCCAGGCGGTTGCCGCTGGTGTCGCGCACCTTGTCCGCGTCGACCTGCACCTCGAACGTGTCGGGTTCAGCGCGGCGGGACGTCAGGATGTCGACGTCGATCGCTGTGCATCCGCCGACCGCGGCCAGCAGCAGTTCGGTCGGGGTGAAGTCGCCGCCGCCGGTGCCCACGGCGATCTGGCCGCCGCGGCCGTTGGTCGCGGTGAACATGCTGTTCGCGATGCGCTCGACGGTCACGGTGAGGTGCACGGGGCTAGTCGCCATACCGACACCCTGCCAGGCACCGGGCGCTCGCCGCTAGCCGGGCCCGCCGCCGGCGGGTGGCCAGGGGACGAGCGGCTTGCCGATCTCCCAGTGGTGGCCGAAGGGGTCCTCGATCCGGCCGAGCAACCAGCCATGCTCCTCGCCGACCGGATAGATCCGGGTGGCACCGGCCGCCACGGCCCGCGCCACCACGGACTCCGGATCCTCGACGATCAGCAGGACCCGCGTGGTGGCTCCGCCCAGTGACTCAGGACTGAAGTTGCCGTGCGCCGGCGACTCGTCGGACACCCAGAACGACGCGTTCCCCACCGAGAGCTGGGCTACCACGTCCTCATGCTGGTCGGTGCCGTTCACCCGGTAGACCTCAACGGCCCCGAAAGCAGTCTTGTAGAACTCCACGGCGGCGCGGCCACGCCGCACCGAGAGCTCCGGCACGATGCCTGTTTGCATGTCAACCCTCGCTAGTGGCCGTCCGGCAGGTACCAGCGGTGCGGCGCGATCAGCCGGTGCGCCGCCTCCGGGCCCCAGGAGCCGGGGGAGTAGAGCTCCACCGGGGGCGGGCTCTCGATCAGCGGAGCCGAGATCTCCCACAGCCGCTCGATTCCATCCGACCGGGTGAACAGCGACTGATCGCCGAGCATCGCGTCCAGGATCAGCCGCTCGTAACCCTCGAGTTCATGCGCCCGGAGGAAGGAATCCGCATAACGGAAGATCATTTCTGCCTCACCGAGGCGCATGGCGGGACCGGGTTCCTTGGCCAGGAAGCGCGCGGCGATCCAGCCTGGATCATCAAAGTCGATGACGAGCTGGTTTCCCTGGCCGTCCCGGCTGACCCGTGCGTCAACCGGGAACATCCGCAGCGTCGGCTCCTTCAGGGTGACGGTGATCACCTGTCGACGCTGCGCGAGCGACTTGCCGGAGCGCAGGTAGAAGGGCACGCCAGCCCAGCGCCAGTTGTCCACCTCCACGCGCAGGGCGCTGAACGTCTCGGTCTGCGATGTGCTGGAGACACCCGGCTCGGCCCGGTAGCCCCGGTACTGACCCCGCACCACGTGCGCGAGGCCGAGCGGCTGCATAGCGTCGAAAACCTTCTGCTTCTCATCCCGCAGCGGCTTCGCGTTCAGCGAGGTCGGCGGTTCCATCGCCACGAAGCCCAGCACCTGGAACAGGTGCGTCACGACCATGTCCCGGAATGTGCCGGTTTTCTCGAAGAACTGGGCGCGGCCCTCGATGCCGATGGTCTCGGGCACGTCGATCTGCACGTGGCTGATGTGGTCACGGTGCCAGATCGGCTCGAGGAACCCGTTGGCGAAGCGGAGGGCGAGGATGTTGTCGACGGATTCCTTGCCGAGGAAGTGATCGATGCGGAACACCTGGGTCTCGCCGAAGACCGAGTGGACCGTTGCGTTGAGGGCCCGGGCCGACGCCAGGTCGGTTCCGAAGGGCTTCTCGATGATCACTCGGGAGTTCTCGGCGAGGCCCGTGTCGCCGAGCATCCCGACGACTGATCCGAACGCTCCCGGCGGGACGGCCAGGTGGAAGATGCGCCGGGGGGTGCCGCCGATCTCCTTCTCGGCCGCATGCACCGCCGCGACGAGCGGCGCCGGATCTTTCGGGTCGGCGGCGCCGAAGTGCAGCGTGGCCTCGAAGGCCTGCCACGCGGCGCCGGTCGGCTTCGAGGAGCCGAATTCGCGGATGGCGTCCTTCGCATGCTTGCGGAAGTCGTCGTCGCTCAGCGCGGACTGCGCCGGTGCCGAGCCGATGATCTGGTACTTCGCTGGCATCAGGCCAGCTTTGGCGAGATGGAAGAGACCAGGGAGCAACTTGCGCTTGGCCAGGTCCCCGGTGGCCCCGAACAGGACGATCACATGGTCGTCGGGGACGGCAATGGCCATCTGCCGGCGCCTGGCGGCCGCGGGAGTCTTCGCGGCCGGGCTCATGGGCGGGCCGCCGCGTCCGCGAGCACGGGCGAGTGCGCCTCGACTCGTCGAGGACTGGCCAGAACGTGTAGCTCGTGTTTCATGGCGGCTAGCTCTTCTTCTCCGCGTGCCCGCCGAATTCGCTGCGCAGCGCGGACAGGAGCTTGTGGCTGAACTCGCC
>DAIRVB010000419.1:1796-4742 GCA_036803065.1 Streptosporangiaceae bacterium | reverse complement strand
CGGCGCGGCCATCGACGGGGACCGGTGGTTGTTCGCCAGGCAGGACACCGTGCAGGCGGCCTGGCGGGTCGTCGACCCGGTACTCGGCGACGCGGTGCCGGTCCACCCGTACGCCAAGGGCACCTGGGGGCCCAAGGAGGCCGACCGGCTGCTGCCCAGCCGGGACACCTGGTACAACCCGGGGTCAGCCGCCAGCCAGTGAGCGGGCCGGGGGGTAGTCCTCGCGGCGCACCAGCCCTACCACCGGCTCATCCCACAGCCAGCGCAGCACGTTCTGCGCCCCGCGCCGGGCCGCGAACTGGCGGATCCCGGGGACCATCCCTGAGCTATGCGGGGAGCCAATCACGTTGGGCAGTTCGAGGAAGGGGTAGCTGGTGCGGAACGTCCCGTCCGCCGACGGCTCGCCCCACCAGGCGTCGATGGCCACCAGGAACTCCGGGTTCGCCTGCAGGTGCTCATAGAGCGCGCGTTCGTCGATGATCGCGCCCCGGGCCACGTTCACCAGCATCGCGTCCGGCTTCATCAGGGCGAGTTCGCGCGGGCCGAGCAGGCCGTGGGTGGCCGTGTTCAGTGGCAGCGCGATGATCAGCACATCCGCCACGGCGAGCACCTGGTCAAGGTTCGCCAGGGTGCCGGCGAACTCGACAGGTTCCGAGGTCTGCCCGGTGGTGTTCACTGCGTAGATGCTCGCCCCGAAGGCCTGCATCAGGCGGGCGGTGGCCTTGCCGATCCCGCCGAAGCCCAGGATCGCGCAGACGGCGCCGTTGAGCGTGCGGGACAGCGCATTCGTATCGAACCGGCCGCTGGCCAGCGCGGCGTCCTGCTGCGTCAGCCGCTTGGCCAGGCCGAGCGCCATGGCCATGACGTGTTCCGCCATCGGCGCGGCGTAGGCGCCCACGTTGCTGGCCAGCACCGCCTGCTCAGGAACCTCGGCGAAATCGACGGTGTCGGCGCCCGCGGACAGCAACTGGATGAACCGGAGCGCACGGGCCTGCTGCAACGCCCCCACCGGCAATTCCCGCCGCAAGTCCCAGGAGATCAGGGCTTCCGCCCGGCTCAGCACCTCCATGCGCTCGCCCTTCGGGAAGCGGCGCAGGAAAGCGATGCTCGCCGCATCGCCCAGGACTCGGGTGTTGATCCCGGCGAATTCCTCATCCACCGAGTAGCCGATCACCACAAGCCGTTCGCTGGCCATCGGGCCTCCGTTCGCGTCGTATGCTCCTTTGCAATTCCTTTCCCGCTCGATTCTCCCCTCTCCGGCGGCCGAGCCTGGCAATCCGCCTAGATTGCTACGCCGGCATCCGCACCCGCCGGATGACGACGCCGCCGTGGCGGCACCGGACGGTGATCCCATGACCGGGCAGCACAGATCCGTTGAGCAGGCAGCACAGATCCGTTGAGCAGGCAGGAAGGCTGAGTGCGGCGGATTTCCGTGCGCTCTACCAACGGCTGCGGCGGCAGGCGGACTGGGGACCGGCGGACCGGCGCGGCGCGCTGAATTACATCACGCCGGGACCGGCTCGCTGATCAACCCGATCGCGATCTTGTGACCGTCACAGGCCGGCTTCCGCGGAGACCCGTCCCCGGGCGACCGCATCGAGGAAGGCCGTGTAGTCGCGTTCGTTCTGGTCCGCGTACGACGCGCCGAACTCGGCGATCGCCTGGTCGAATACGTCCGAGCTGCCGAGATAGGCGGCGATGGCGATCCGGTCCCCCGACCTGGCGTGGGCCCGGGCCAGCGTCCACCCGCACAGCTCGCCGTAGAGCCGCATGGCGACGGGCGTCATGGTCTCGATGTTGAGCGAGAACTTCCAGTCCCGTAGCTGGCGGACATAGAAGTCGCGGGACTGGCCGTCCAGCTCCTCGGTCCGCTGCCAGCCGAGGAAGATGTCGCTCGACGCCTGCATCAGCCGCTGGCCCGCCACCACGCGCTGACCTTGGTTGGCGTACGTGCTGGCCCCCGCGAAGGCGGCCAGAACGGACACCTGTGCCTCTTTCACCTGCAGGAACAGCGGGTCAGACCCGTCGCGGCCGAACATCAGGATGATCCAGCAGCGGGTACCCACGCTGCCGACCCCGACGACCTTGCGGGCCATGTCCGTGAACGCGTACTGCTCCAGCAGAACGCGGCGATCAGATTGCAAGGTCCGGCGGTACTTGCCAATCAGGTTGCTGAGCTGAGGCCCGAACTCGGCGCTCTCCACCTGCTCAGGCACCAGGTCGGCGAGCCGGACGACCAATGGCGGGTCGGAGATGATCTGCGGCTTGCCGTCCACCAGGCGGCACAGCTTCCCGAGCGCCTGCATGCTGTCCCTGGTCCGCACCTTGGCCAGGCTCTTGTCCAGCGCAGCGCGCTGCCGCACCTGGAGCAACGAGTCGAACTGCGCCCGGAGGCTGTCCACGTCTGCAGTCGCGTACCAGACGGTCAGGTTGGGCTGGCCCGCGAAGGTGCGCATCGCCTGGCGGTAGCGGGCCACGGTGGACAGGAGGATCCTCCGGCGGTCCTTGCGGCCGAACCCGTTCTCGCGCGCCGCCACCTCGAGGCTGGCGGCCAGCCGCTTGACATCCCACTCCCAGGGCGCGGGCAGCGTCTCGTCGAAGTCGTTGACGTCGAAGATGAGGTTGCGCTCCGCCGAGGCGAAGAGCCCGAAGTTCGACAGGTGCGCGTCTCCGCACGCCTGGACGATCAGCCCGGATCCTGGGGTGGTGGCCAGGTCGTTCGCCATGGGCAGCGCGGCGCCACGGTAGTAGGTGAACGGTGACACCATCATCCGGCCGTACCGGACGGGCACCAGTTCGGGCACCCGGGTCAGCGCCTGGGATTCCAGCAGGCTGACCGGGTCGGCCCGGTCAGGCGGCGGATCGAACGCGGCATGGCTTTCCCGCGGCACCTGGCCGCGCGCTGCCTTGCCTCGGGCAGCGCGCTCGGCCGGGGTCAGCCCCTTT
>DAIRVB010000419.1:0-1696 GCA_036803065.1 Streptosporangiaceae bacterium | reverse complement strand
CGCGCGGCCTTTCGAGGCCCGGCCGTTCGACGCGCCTCCGTTTTTCGCGGCGGTCGTCCGGCCCGGCATATTCCGCGCCCCTGACCCGTATCTCGGCTCTGCCATGCCAGTTCCTGTCCTCCCATGCGGGGTCCGCGGGGTGGGACCGGGCCAAAACCACCAGCAGCGGAGCGCCTGGCCCCGGCCACGCCAACCCTGGCGCGGCACCGGGACGGGCCGCGTCACCCCTTCTGGGTGACCTGCCTGACCTCGTTCCTACTGCAGCGGCACCGGGCCGTCCAGCGTGCTCTCGGCCTGGCGGCCCAGTTTTCGTCCTGACCGCCGCGCAGGGCATCATGCACAAACCGGCGCAGTCCAGCCACGCTTATCCGATGCGGAGATCATCTGGTCAGCTCGTAACACATCGCCCGCGGCGGGTGATGCGCGGCAGATGCCCCTGGGGTAACCCTTAAGCACGGCCACTCCGAGCCGACTCGGCTCCCGGGACCGGGGTGACGGCCAGCGTGCCGTCGGAGTCTCATACGGGTACGGAGGCGTGCCATGAGCCGTTCGCGATTCATGCCGCTGGTGGCCCCCGGGGCACCAGCGCGATGGCCGGCCGGCTCCGTGGCCCTACCGGCAGTCGCGGTTCCCGGGGTAGCCAGGCGCCTATTTACCAGGCCGGACACCCGTGCTGATCGCCGCGCGCGGGCCACGGTGAACGCCCGGACGTCAACGATCCCGTGCTTGGCGATGTCGGTCTCTCTGGCCACGGGCCAGACTGACCGGCTTGCCGACATCATCCTGGACCGCGTCCTCAGCTGCGCATACCCGGTTGGCACGGTGATCCTCAACCTGCATGCGGCTTCCGACATCGACGCCGACAGCCGCTCCGCGCTGCTCTCGCTGCACCGTCGGCTGAGATCCCTCGGCACCCAGCTGCGTATCGCGACTGCCAGCCACCAACTGGCCGGCCGCCTCCGCGAGGCCGGCCTCCCGCAGCAGCTCAACGCCGACACGATCCACGACAGCTTCCGCTCCGCCGTGCTCGCCACCTATGCGGCGCTGCCCGGTGCTGGGCTTGTTACCGCGCGGGTGCGGGCCGCGCTGGACACTCCGGTCGAGCCGGTTGATGCCTGAGGCGCCACACCCGCGATCGTGACCAGCGCGAAGCAGCGCCGCCGGGCCGGACGTTGAGGGGTAAGGTCCTTGGGCGTGATCACCCCAGCGGCCCCGCGCACCCTGCTCATCAGCCCGGGAACCGGCCAGCGCACCCTCGTCGCTGTCTGTCGGCGGGACGCCCGAAGAGACGCTCGTACCTCCCTGAGAACAAAGAAGCCCGCTTCGCCACCGTGGCGAAAGCGGGCGATCCGGTGCTGCAACCGGCCGGGAAGGTGTCGCCACTAGGCTGCCAAAGGCAGCCGCATCGTGACAGTGGTGCCCTCGGTCTCCTTCGAGGCCAGAGATATGTCGCCGCCATGGTTTATGACGATGGTGCGGACGATCGCGAGCCCGAGGCCGGTGCCGGGGATGGAGCCCTTCTGGGCGTTGGAGGCCCGGAAGAACCGGTCGAACAGCTTCTTCTGGTCTGTCGTCGGGATACCGGCTACGGTGGGGTCCATCCAAGGAACTTCTGACCTGGCTTGACACCAGATCCTGAGCTGGTCGGGATGCCCGGATTCGAACCGGGGGCCTCCTGCTCCCAAAGCAG
This sequence comes from Streptosporangiaceae bacterium, assembly GCA_036803065.1. Classification (GTDB taxonomy): domain Bacteria; phylum Actinomycetota; class Actinomycetes; order Streptosporangiales; family Streptosporangiaceae; genus JAWWPY01. The sequence goes on along the minus strand of DAIRVB010000419.1, from coordinate 6 downwards.
GCGCGC
>DAIRVB010000418.1:0-4765 GCA_036803065.1 Streptosporangiaceae bacterium | reverse complement strand
CCGCACCAGCGGCCGACTGGCCGGCGGCACCGTCCGGTCCCGCGACTTCCGCGGGAAGCCCGGCAGATTCACCGGACCTGCCTGCCCAGTGAACTAGCATCCGAGCACTAGCCCAGTGCATTGGCCCAGTAACTAGCCCGGTGAACTAGCCCAGTGAACTAGCACTGTGACCTGGGCACCTGCGGGATCCCCAGGTCACATCACTCACAAGTTAGCAACAAATCGGGCCCGGAATAACGCCGATTTGCGTGACATTGCGCGCTTCCTCATATCCTGGGGCGCATACATACCGACGCCACCAGAACCGGCCGCCCCGGGCGGCTCCCCGCCGTGCTCTGCTGCCTCCTGGCCGCCCTCGGCGTGGCCGGCTGTGGCCTGCTCGGCGGCCACAGCGGCCAGACCGCGGCCGCCCAGGTCGGCACTCCGGTGCTCGCGTCCCGGCCGCCGTCGCCGTCGCCGACCCCCAGCCCGACCCCCAGCCCGATACCGACCTGCTCCGGGATCGCCCCCGGCTTCTCCTGCGAAATGCAGCAGCGGATCGGCGATGTCCTGAGCTACCTGGCGGGCACGCCGGGCTCGATCGGCATCGTGGTCCACGACCGCGCCACTGGCGCGGTCTGGGGCAACGTCAACGCCTCGGCGGAGTACCCGGCGGCGTCGACGATGAAGCTGGCCATGATGACCGATCTGCTGCAGCGCAATGCGGCCGGCAGCATCCACCTGACCAGCACCGACATGGCTGAGATGTACCAGGCCCTGTACATCAGCAACGACACGGATGCCGATGCCCTGTGGTACCGGTACGAGGACGCCAGCTTCCTCGGGCGCATCCAGGCGTTTGGCATGACCCACGCGCGTTTCACCGCCTCACCGCCCAACTGGGGCTTCATGTACTGCTCGGCCCAGGATCTCGACAACCTGATGAACTACGTGCTGCACGATGCCCCGGCCAGCGTCCGCGACTACCTCGTGTACCGGCTTCAGCATGTCAGCGCCGTTGACCAGCAGTGGGGCGTCTGGGGTGCGGGCCCGGCGAACCAGCCAGGCAACAAGGACGGCTGGGAGTGGGACCCGCCCGACGTCTGGATCACCAACACGGTCGGGTTCGCGGGCGTGGGCCAGCGCTTTACCCTGGCCATCATGTACAGCCTCGGCGGCTACGACGGCAGCGCCGATCCCACCGGGTTCAACTACGGGATAGACAAGCTCAGCCAGGTCGCCTCGCTGCTGTTCCAGGGCCACGTCACCAGCCCGCCCACCGCGCTGCCGTCCGCCGTGCCCTGAACGGTCTGGCTCACGTGCCGTCGGCCGGGCTGTCAGCGGGCGCGTCCCGCCGGAAGTGCCGCCGCGGCGGCCGGAACTGCTCCCGCAAGCGGTCAATCACTTCGTCGTTCCACTCGTGGGTACGCATGAGGCGGTACCGTTCCCGCGCGACGCCCAGGTAGGCCTCGGCGTCGGTCGCCGTGCCGACCAGGTCCGCCGCGTGCAGCATGCGGACCACCGGCGTGAACTCGTCGTTGAACCAGCGTCGGCCGACTTCGGTGCGGTCGTAGAACTTGTGCTCGTGCTGCATCAGCCGGAATCCCCACGCCTCCACGGCCTCCCCGAGTTCCGCGTACGACCAGGGGTCACTGAAAGTGATCTTGGCGTACGCCTGCGGAGGCAGCGGCACACGGGAACGGAACATCCGTTCGTAGCTCTTCAGGAGCAGGTCGCCTCGGTGCCGGATGCCCCGTGGAGGCACGTCCGTCAGGATTTCGGTCACGTAGGCGTCGATCACCGTCTGGCCGGTGGCCAGCGCGATCGACACGCGGTGATGGCCGTCCTTCACGAAATGCAGGTCACCGACGCGGTATACGTCGATGGGCGGGATCGACTCCCCGCGCCGCTGGGCCAGCGCCAGCCGTTCCCATCGTTCCCGCACCCGGCCTGACGTGGGCCGGAAGCGGCGGTCGAAGTCGCGCCGGGAATCCACGGTGCCGACCACCGTGTCCAGCCTGATGGTCTGCAGGCCGAGTGACCGCTCGCCCTTCATGCCCAGCGCGGCGACGACCTCGTCGAACGGCAGGATCAGGTTGACGTCGTCCGGCTCGCGGCGGAGCCGCTGGGCGAGCCGGGCCAGTACCTGGTGGCGGCGTGCGCGCTGGAAGTCGTTCTCGACGTCGGAGCGCGGGAACCCGGTCTCAGCTGGCATCGCGGCTCCCCGCCGCAGAATGCTGGATGCGCGCCCCCGGTTCGATGTCCAGCAGGTGACGGCCGGTGACGTTACGGACGACCGTCCGCCCGAGGCGGCGGTCACGGCTGGTCGCCTCGGCGGGACGGACGTGGCCATGGAGCAGCAGTGCGGGCTGCAGTCGCGCGACGAGCCCGTTCAATGCCGTGAATCCCTGGTGCGGCGGATCGTCGCCGTCACCCACACCACGCGGCGGAGCGTGCGTGAGCAGCACGTCGATGCTACGGCCATCACGGATCTTGCTCAGGCCTGCCCGCCGGATCAGCGACCGGCCACGCCGCGCCTGCTGCCGGTCGGTGTACTGGTTCGGCCCGTCGCGATAGCGACGGCAGCCACCGAGGCCGGCCACGCGCAGCCCCGCGACGTCCACGATCCGGAGTTCCGCGCTGACCGCGCCGTCCGGCCACGGCGGCCGCTGCGGGAAGCCGGCCCGCAGCGGCAGCCCGGCGCGTGAGGTCCGGTAGCCGGACAGATCGGGGTCATGGTTGCCGGCCACGAAAACCAGGGGCACGTCCAGCGCGTTCATCAGGTAGCCGAGGTAATCGAATGGCAGGTCCCCGCAGGCGAGGATCAGCTGGGCCGTGCGTACCGGGCGCAGGTCCGCGCAGAGCGCGTCGTCCACCTCGTCGGATACTGCGAGCACGTGCACCACATGCTGATGGTACGCCGCGCAGGGTTGGCCCGGGGCAGCGCGAACAGCGGACCGTGCGCAGGCCATCACCTGCGCGATCAGTGCGAAGCTGCCTCTCGTACGTCCAGGCCGCGCTGCCGCAATGCCGCTTCCACCCGGTAGATCTCGGTCAGCGGAACCCGGCCGCGAGGTCCTCGGGGGGAGGCGCCGCCCGTGTCGTTGGGAGGGCTGACCTCCAGCCGTGCGCAGGCCGCGGCCAGGGCATCGATGTAGGCGGCCCGAAGCGCGCGCAGGCGCAGGCCTTTGTGTGGCACGCCCGGCCGCGTCTCCAGGTCCTCCAGTTCCGCGCGGAGCCGGCGGAGGCTGGCGCCAAGCCGTTCGATCGGCTCGAGGACAGGCGGCCGCGACCGTCGGCCCGCCGCCCAGCGCAGCGCGCGGATGGCACCCAGCGTCCCGAATCCCAGCGCGGTGGGAAACAGGATCGCGGCGATCAACTCAGCGGCCCGACCCACGGTCCTAGTGTCCGCCCGCCGACCGCTGACATCAAGGCTGGCCAAGGCCCGAACCGAGGGAAACCGGCTGCTGGCGCGGCGGTCATCGTGCGAAGTGGCGGCCCGGCCAGTACCCAGATAGGTTCAACGACCGGCAGGTTACGACAACCAGCAGGTTACGACCGGCATCGGAGAGCGATGGACGCGAACGGCAGCAATTCCCGCTGGTGGCATGGTGGCACCCTCTACCAGGTCTACGTCCGGTCCTGGCGGGACACCAACGGGGACGGCTACGGCGACCTCGCGGGGGTTACCGCCAACATCGATTACCTCTCCTGGCTGGGTGTCGACGGCATCTGGCTGTCGCCGACGATGCCCTCACCCGACGACGACTGGGGCTATGACGTCTCGGACTATTTCGGTGTCCATCCTGAGCTGGGCACGCTCGACGACCTCGACCGGCTGATCGCCGAGGCCGCCAAACGGGATATGAAGGTACTGCTTGACCTGGTGCCTAACCACTCAAGCACCGCTCATCCGTGGTTCGTCGACGCGATCAGCGGCCCGGATTCCGCGCACCGCAGCTATTACGTGTGGGCCGATCCGGCACCCGGCGGCGGCCCCCCGAACAACTGGCTCGACACCACCGGGCACTCCGCCTGGGCGTTCGACGAGGCCAGCGGGCAGTACTACCTGCACAATTTCCTGGCCAGCCAGGCCGACCTGAACTGGTGGGAACCCGCCGTCCACGAGGCGTTCCGCGAGATCCTGCGGTTCTGGTTCGACCGGGGGGTCGCCGGATTCCGGATTGATGTCGCGCACGGCATGTACAAAGACACGGAACTGCGCGACGACCCGCCGTCGGCCGTCACGGACCGGCTGCACAGCCGGTTCGGGCTCGAACCTGTCCACAGCGCCAACCGGCCCGAGTCGCATAGCGTTTTCCGGGACTGGCGCGAGATCGCCGAGAGTTACTCCCCGGCACGGCTGCTGCTCGGCGAGACATGGGTGGGCGACCTGGGCAGGATGGCCGCGTTCCACGGTCAGGGCGATGAACTCCAGCTCACCTTCAATTTCCCGTTCATCTTCGCCGATTTCACCGCCCCGGCCCTGTCCCGGATCGTCGCCGAGACCCTCGCCGCGCTGCCGGCCGGGGAGTGCCCGGTCTGGACCGCCTCCAACCACGACATCAGCCGCTTCCCCTCCCGCTGGGGCGGCGGCGACGAGCGAAAGGCACGGCTCGCACTGCTGATGCTGGCCATGCTGCCCGGCACGTTCGTCCTCTATGACGGCGACAAGATCGCGATGACCGATGTGGACGTGCCCCCGGATCTGCGGCGGGACCAGATGACCTCCAGTGGCCTCGGCAGCGGCGGCCGGGACCGCGCCAGGACCCCGATGCAATGGGAC
>DAIRVB010000417.1:4214-4769 GCA_036803065.1 Streptosporangiaceae bacterium | reverse complement strand
AAGGGGACAAGACCATGCGGGCATGGGGCTGACCGGAACCGGCTGCGATATTCGGAGAGCCTACGGCTCGCCGAAGCGGCTCACCGTGTGGCCGAACCTGGCGCTTACGGCTTCGCTGTTAACTGGACCAAGCCGCCGGCCTCAGCCGACGTCGGCTGAGGCCGATAACCTAGCAATCCGAGAAGACCCGGGACTGGTTGTTCTGTGCCCCCGGCTGCGGCATACACGTCATCGACAGGCGGCGCGTAATCGGGGGTTCGGTGACGGGTGCGGTGCGAGAGGTCAGCGTCTCGTCGGTTAGGTCATCCAGCACCTGGCGCATCGTGGTCATCCGGTCCTTCCGCAGGGCCAGGACCTCGTCCAGCGACGGGCATGCGTCGCGGTCGCGCGGCACGCCGGGCTCGTCTTTCATCTGATCGAAAGGCAGGTCAAGGGGATCCCAGGGGCGCGGGTCTCCCAACATCACCCGGCGGATGCGTCGGTGGCGAACACCAGGTGGCGCAGCGTCTGGATGAAGGACCACTCGCCGTTCACCGACTCGTGCAGCAGCTGCGG
>DAIRVB010000417.1:0-4204 GCA_036803065.1 Streptosporangiaceae bacterium | reverse complement strand
CCCGCGCCACGGTTTCGTCCCACAGCCGTTCGACGATGTCCCACGCCTCGCGGAAACCCGCCGGATCGATCGGGCGCATCTTGGCCCGCTCCGGGTGGCGTCGGTCCAATTCGGCCTCGACCAGCGGGGCAACATCCACGCCGTTGATGTGAGATTCCACACCTCACCGGTGATGTCTACGTCGAACAACTCGGCTCCGCGCATCATGACGCCACTCATGTTGACCTGCTCGAAGCGGGCACCGGTCATGTCGGCGACATAGAACCGGGCAGCGGTCATGTCCACATGCTCGAAAGTCGCTCCACGCGGGCTTTCGTCAGATTCACCCATGTCGGTCCTTTCCGGGGCCGCGGACGGCGGTCAACTTGACGGTAGCGGCCATCTCCGACAACAACTCCGCTGGCGCGTCGTCGGGATGTCACCACCTGCCGGCGCCAGGCTCCGAGCGTCACGGTCGACGGTGTCCGCATCTGCCGCACGGAAGGCGTCCCTTGCGGCAGTCGTCTTGCCGTAGGGCAGCTAGGCAAGGAAGCGCTGGCTCTCGCCTGTGTATCTTGACATCGAGGTAATCGTGGGAGGGTGGCATGATCCATCACGTGCAGCTGGCCTGCCCGGTCGGCAGTGAGAACACGCTTCGCGACTTCTACAGCGGCGTGCTGGGCTTCGAGGAAGTCGCCAAGCCTCCCGCGCTCGCAGCCCGCGGTGGCTGCTGGTTCCGCGGCCACGGCATCGAGTTGCATCTCGGGGTGGAGCACGGCTTCCGCCCGGCCCGCAAGGCTCATCCGGGCCTGCTCGTCCATGACGTGGACGCCTGGGCCGCCCGGCTGCGCGCCGCAGGCGCTCCGGTCCACTTCGACGACGATTCCCCGGGGATGCGCCGTTTCTACAGCGAGGACCCGCATGGAAACCGGCTGGAATTCCTCGAACCTGTAATTGAGGGTTGACCAGGCGTCCGCTTCTGCCGCGACGGGCGCTCGGGCTGGGGTGTATCTATCGCGCATGGGCGAGAGCCGCGTCCAGCGCTGTGCTTGGTTCACTGGTTAGATGAATCGCTGGGTGCGGCATGATTGGGCTGTGCTGCCCGGTGACGTCGCTGTCGACTTCTGGCTGAGGCCGATCATGCATGAGGACATGCCAGGGCTGGCAGCCCAGTTGCTGCCGAGGGACACGACACGCCTAGGCTCCGCCTTGTGGCCGGTTGTGCCGTAAGTGATGATCCTCGCCACATCCGGGGCGCGTTTCAGCAGGCGCTGGTCGAACTGGGTGCCTGGATCCCAGACCGGGCGGCCGCAGAAGCCATCGCTGGCAGATCGCTGGCACGTGGCCTAGTCGCTGGCCGGCTTCGGATTGCCGAGTGCGCCGACCGCGTGCGCCAGATCTGGGACTTCGATGATGTGCTCTACCCGGCGCTGCCAGCAGACCTCGAGGAGCTGGTGGTGATGAGCTGGCTGCAGGGTGGCGAAGAATATGAGCCCAACGGCAGAGACCAGCGCCTGCTAGCAGCCGCCCGGGCACTAGCCGGGGAGGGGTAGCACTTCTCCGGGCTCAGCCAACGCGGGCGCGCTGTCATGCCGCAAGTTGCCCGTTCGAGCAAGTGTGCGGACACGTCAGCGATCCTGCCTTCGAGAGCGGCGTAGTGCAGAGGCGAGCGGCCGGCTCGGCGCGTCTGGCCATCGAGAACGCTTCGCAGATACCAGCGGATCCAAGGCGAACTGCCCCAAGCCCGGCCACCGGGCCCGCGCATCCGCGATCCGCCAGGTCCTCAAGGCGGTGCGGATCCCCCGGCTCCTCAGCGGCGTACCCTTACAACCTGGCGGCAGTTTCCTGCACAAGCAACCGGTCTGCACCGTCCGCGTCGATACCCGGGGTCATCCGCCCGGGCTGGTGCTGATCTCGGCGTCAAGTGAGGTCGCCTGCTCCGCGTCGAGCACGACGTACTCGGGGGGGTGCCCGCGCCCGTACGGGCGCCACCACACCGGGTCGGTGGTGTTCCACCGGTCGGTGGCAAGAACACGGGTGAGTACCTTGAACGTGGCCGTCCGCGGCATCTGGCTCGCGACCCTGACGAAACGTGGATGCTGCTTGGGCCCGATGTCGCCCTGTGCGGCGAGGAAGGCGCCAAGCTCCGCGGGTGTCAGCGATGCTCCGTCTCGTGGCACGATGCAGGCCATGATCTGGTCGCCGGCCACTGGGTCTGGCACGCCGTACGCTGCCGCCTCCGCGATGGCGGGGTGGCGCCGCAGGACCCGCTCCACGGGCGCAGTACCGAGGTTTTCTCCGTCCACCCGCAGCCACTGACCCGCCCGGCCCGCGAACCAGCAGAACCCGCTGGAGTCCGCATAACCCAGGTCGCCGCTCCAGTACATGCCATCGCGCATCCTGCTCGCGTCCGCCTCCGCGTCGTTGTAGTAGCCGGCGAACATTCCGGCGCCGCGCGTGTTCACGAACTCGCCGACGGCTTCGGCGGGATTGAGCAGCTCGCCGCGCGGGCCGAACCTGGCTGGCGGGCACCGGCGCCCAGTCTCCGGGTCCAGCACAGCCACACCATCGGCCAGTTTGCCAAGCGCACTCGCAGGGGTATCGGGGGTGCGGCTGATCGCCACGCCGCCCTCGGACGAACCGAACCCGTCTATCACCTGGCAGCCGAAGCGCTCGGCAAACCTGGCGAGATCGCCAGGCGCGCCTTCGTTGCCGTAAGCGATCCGCAGCGGGTTGTCGGCGTCGTCGGCGCGGGCAGGCGTGGCAAGCACATAGCTCAGCGGCTTGCCCACGTAGCTGGCGTAGGTCGCATCGAAGGCCCGCACGTCAGAGAGGAACGCGGATGCGGAGAACCTGCGGCGCAGCGCGATAGCCGCGCCTGCCGCCAGGCCCACCGCCCAGCCCGCCATTATGGCGTTGGAGTGGAACATCGGCATGGACACGTACACCGTGTCCGCGGTGGTAAGCCCGAACCTGCTGGCGAGCATCCGCCCTGGACCGGCGATCTTCCCGTGGGTAGACCTGACCGCCTTCGGCTCGCCGCTCGTCCCGGATGTGAAGATCAGCATGAGCAGGTCCTCTGCCGCCGCCGGTGCGACGTCCAGCGGAGCCTGCCCTGGCAGCTCCAGCCCATCGAACGGCAGTACAGGGACGTCCATCGCGGGCAGCAACGCCGCGTGCCGGGGTTCAGCGAGCACGTACTGGCAGTCGGTGCGTGCCACGTCCCTGGCCAGCGCGTTACCACGGCGCACCGGGTTAAGCGCGACGAGCACCGCGCCCGCGAATGCGCACCCGCCAAGCAGGAAGGAAAACTCGGGCACGTTGTCGGCCAGCACGCCAACATGGAACGGCGCGCCGGGCTGGCGTCGCGCCCGTAGCGCAGCCGCGTAGCGCGCGCACTCGCTGACGTGCTCCCGCCAGCTCCACTGCCTGTCCTCAAAGCACAGCCCCGGCCGCGAGCTGCCGGCCTGGGCCAGAAGCAGCTCGGTAACCGTCGCGGGTGCTGCAGGCGTGCTCACGTGGCCAGCTCGGCTCCCAGCCCTTCCTGCTTGGGTATGGCTGATATCTACGTATCTATGCGGGCGGGCTCTATCCAGCAAGCCGCGTCCCGGTGCCGAACGACGCGTAGTGAAACCTGTTCTACTTATTATAGCCGGGCTGGCGGGTGCGGTGCCAGGATCGATCGCCCCAGGTCGCCTGGAGAGGCGGTTGACCCGAAACTAGAACAGGTTACTGTTCGGTATGATCGGATCTCCTGCCATCGGCACCGTCAGCTGGGCAGCTCCGGACGGCGACCACCCGGCACGCCGGGCGGCGCAGCGCTCCATGGCCGCGTTCGCCGCCGGACGCAAGGCCGACTGGATCGGCCTATTCCCCGGGATGCCCTCGTGGAGGATCCCGTCGGCCCATCGATGCTCGACCCCGAGGGTAAAGGGCACCGCGGGCACGGCGGGATCGGGAGGTTCTGGGACGAGTACGTCGGCTCGGTGAGCCAGTACCACTTCCAGGTCAAGGACTCCTTCGCCAACGGTCCGTGCTGCGCCAACATCGCCGCCGTCACGATGACACTCGCTGGCGGGGCGGCCATGACGGTCGACTGCGTGATCATCTACACCGTCAACGGCGACAGGCTAATCACGTCAATCCGCGCCCACTGGGAGCCAGGCCGCGCGATCGCCACCCTTACCACGCCCTGATCCCTAATAGTGCTTTGTTAGGTGTGCCG
>DAIRVB010000416.1:0-4782 GCA_036803065.1 Streptosporangiaceae bacterium | reverse complement strand
GGGTCCCGATGATCACGAGCAGCGTCGCCGGGCGCGCCGACCGGTTGTCGACCCGCCGGCGGGTGCCCTTGGGCAGGTGCACCGAATCATGCGTCCCGATTACCTCCTCCCGGCCGTCCGCCTGCACGACAAGCTCACCGTCGAGGACCACGTACACCGTCTCCTCCCCGGTCGGATTCTCATCCGCCCCGCCGCCGGGCAGGTAGTAAGAGAGCCCGACCCAGAAACGCTCGGTCGGCCCCGCCTCGTGTCCTTGCAGGCGCAGCGTGGCCACGCCGTGATGGGCCGGGGCAACGTAGGCCGGTGCGTCGGCGTGCCTGGTGACCCGCACGTCAGCCCGCCTGGCCAGTCTCGATGCGGTACGTTCCGGCCGGGTCGGTGATCGCGACCAGCCGGACGATGCAGCCGTCGCCGCCCACCCACCGCCAGGGAAATGCCGCGAACGTCACCCGCTGGCCGGACACCGCGTCGACATCACCGCCGACGTTCTCGAAACCGTAAATGCCCTGGGACAGGATCGCGCGGTGACACGGTTCCCACTCCGGAAAGTCATCGAGGACCTTCCGGCCGGTTTCCGCCTCATACTCAGCCACCGCCCACGGCAGCAGGCCGCCGTTGAACTCGTTCGGCCCGTGCGGGCCGATGGCGGTGGCCAGCGGGTGGTCGAGCGCCTGGGTGTCGGTGCCCACCGCCTTGACCCCCTTGGCGGCGAACCACTCCCCTGCTTCCTTGTAGAAGCCGGGCGAGTAGGCGTAGTACTGGGCGCTGTCGCTGTAGTGATGATGCCAGCCGGTGTTGACGATCACGATGTCGCCGGGCCGTATCTCCGGCCGCGCCGCCTCCAGGTCATCCGGCGTGACGACCTCCCATTTCTTCTTCGGGATCGACACGACGACGCCAGTGCCGAAGAAGGCGCTGAGCGGGATCTCGTGCAGCAGGGGCGCGCCCTCGATCACGTGGCCCGGCGCGTCGATGTGGGTCCCCGAGTGCATGACTGTCGTGATCTTCTGGGTAAGCACCCGGCTCTTGGCCATGCCGTGCAGCCGCTCGATCTTGACGTCCTCGAAATACGGCCAGGCCGGGACCCCGTGCCCCCAGGGGTGCGATAGCTCGTGGAACTCCAGCCCCGCCTCTTTCGGACTGCTGGGCCATTGGAAGGTCATGCCGGCGTTCCTCTCTGTTGTCCACTGCTCTGTCCACTGCAGCGGGCGGGCCCGCTGGCTGTCTGGGCCGTCAGGTGGGCGGCGAGCGCCCGGGCCGCGGCCTCCCGGTCCCCGGGCCGCCACTCGAGGAAGCCGCGGCCGCTCTTGGCCCCGAGATCGCCGCGTGCCACCAGTTCGCGGAGGAGGTGGCTCGGCTCGCTGTCCCGGCTGAGCGCGGGAATCACGGTGTCGTGGATGGCCAGGGTGAGGTCGAGGCCGACGTAGTCCGCGTTCTCGAGCGGGCCCAGCCGGGCCAGCCGGAGGCCGATGGTGTTACGGGCCACGAGGTCGACCGTCTCGGCGTCGCAGATCCCGTCGGCGACCAGGGCGATCGCCTCCCGCCAGAGAGCGTGCTGGAGCCGGTTGCCGATGAAACCGGGCACGTCGCGGCGGACCCGGACGGGCGTCTTGCCGAGGCACCTGAGGAGCGCCATGACCCGCTCGGTGACCTCGGCCGACGTCCTCCGGCCCGGCACCACCTCGACTACCGGGATGAGATCCGGCGGGTTCCACCAGTGCGTGCCGAGCACCCGCTCCGGGTGCCGGGCCTCGGCCGCGATGGCGGTGACCGGGAGCACGGATGTGTTCGTCGCGAGCACGGCGCTGGGCGTGGCGGCGGAGATCCGTGCGAAGATGTCCCGCTTGACACCGAGATCCTCGGTCACGGCCTCCACGACGAGGTCCGCGTCACCGACCGCCGAATCCAGGTCCGCACCCCCGGTGAGGAGCCCATGGCCATCGGCCTCGCCCAGGCGCGCCCGGATGGCTTCGACGGAGTCGTCCAGTATGTGCGCCTCGGCGTCGTAGAGGACCACGTCGAGGCCGCCGGCCGCGAGAACCTGCGCGATGCCGCGCCCCATCAGCCCGGCGCCGACGACCGCCGCCCGTTCGAAACGGTGGCCCGCGCCGCCCTGCGCTCGCTCCGTGCTCAGCATGCGGTGTAGCCGCCGTCGAGGTAGAGCACCTGGCCGGTCAGGAACGCCGAGGCGTCGCTGAGCAGGAACAGGAGAGCGCCGGTCAGGTCCTCCGGCTCAGCGAGACGGCCCAGCGGTATGCGGGCCAGCATCGCCTCGCGGGTCGCGCGGCCCTTCTCGTCGTCCGCGTACATCCAGGCGGTCAGGCCTGACCGGAAGACCGTGGGGGCCAGGGCATTGACGCGGATCTGGGCCGCGCCCCACTCGGCGGCCAGCGATTTCGCCAGCAGGTCCACGGCGGCCTTGGACGGGCAGTAGGCGCTGTAACCGGCTGGATGGCCCAGCTTCCCGCGCGTGGAGGAGACGAGGACGACGCTGCCGCCGCGGCCCTGCTCGATGAGCTGCCGGCCGGCCGCCTGGCACACCAGCCAGGAGCCCCGGACGTTCGCGTCCTGCACCCGGTCGAAGTCTTCGACGGCCATCGCGGTGATCGGCGCGACATGGTTCATGCCCGACGCGACGAGCACGCCGTCAAGCGCGCCGTGCGCATCCACCGCCGCCCTGACCATCGCGGCCGCGTCGCCGGGACTCTCCGGCCGCCGGGAAACCGTCGCGACGTGGCCACCGGCCAGCCCGGCCGCCACCTCGGCGAGCGAGGGTGCGTTGCCGCCCGCCAGCGTCAGCGGCGCGCCGGCCTGGCTCAGTGCGGTGGCCGCCGCGCTGCCGAGGGCGCCGGTAGCGCCAGTGATCAATATGGACTTGCCGGCCAGGCTGGACCGGGAAAGGGGCCCCGTGCCCGGCCGGGGCACGGCACTCACGGGTCCTGCGCCAGATTCCATAGTACGGAATATTCAACCCGCATTGTGGGAAAGTCAAGGCATGGCGGCCCGCTGGCGGAACCGGAGAGGCGCCAGCGTCCTGCCGTGCACCGGGACCAGGCCGCGAGGCCGGGTGGGCCATCTGCGGCCGGTGGCGCTGGTCCGCGCCCGCCATCTGCGGCCGGTGGCACTGGTCCGCGCCTGCCGCCTGGCCGGGCCGCGGCCGGCAACGCCGAGAGAATCCTTGACCTGGGCGTTCATCGGGCGGTAGATTCCACCATCCCATCAGATGGGATAACAAAACCGTATCGCGGGCATCTACCAGCGCAGGTTAAGGCGTCGTTGCCAACCAACCCGGAGGTACAAGCTCTATGAATGTCACAGGCCGAACCGTCTGTGCGGCGGTGGGACTCGCCCTAGCCAGCGCGATCACCGCGTGCGGCAGCGGCGGGGGCTCCTCCGCTGCCTCCTCAGGCCCGATCGTGATCGGCGCCTCCATCCCCCTCACTGGCCCGCTGGCCGGCTTCGGCTACTTCGAGAAGTGGGGGTACCAGCACGCGGTCAACCTCGCCAACAGCGCCGGTGGCATCAAGATCGACGGCACCAAGCGCAAGGTCAAGCTGATCCTCCTCGATGACCAGACCAACCCGAACACGACCGTGAACAACATGCAGACGCTGATCACCCAGGATCACGTCGATGCGGTGCTCGGCTCCTGCACCGACTCGCTGGTCGAGCCGGGAGCGCTCATTGCCAACCGGGCCGGCGTGCCCATGGTCACCCCTTGCGCCGCCACGAACACATTCGGCGTGACGGCCAAGTGGACGTGGGCCTGGGACCTGTTCTTCAATTCAGAGCAGCTCACCGAGACCCCCTTCAATACCGCCGACGAGCTCGGCCTGAAGGCCAAGACCAACAGTAAAGTCGCGGTCATCCACTCCAACGGCAAGAACGAGAGCATTATGGGTGGCCAGGAATGGCCGGCCTGGGCGAAGAAGCACGGCTGGACGGTCTCCTACAACCTGGCCGTCCCGCCCGACACGGCCCAGTTCACCTCCGCGCTGCAGGCCGCGAAGGCCTCGGGGGCCGACATGCTCCTGGTCGTCCTGCCGCCGCCCGCGGCTATCGCCCTGCGCAAGCAGATGGTGTCGGTCGGGTACAGCCCGAAGATCCTGGTCATCGAAGAAGGCGGTGAGCCGCTGCAGTTCGCCACCGCGCTCGGCAAACTCGCGAACGGCGTGATGGTCGGCGGCTACTGGGATCCCTCGTTCCCGTACCCCGGGGCGCAGCAGATCCGCCAGGAATTCGAGTCGCAGACGCACCAGACGTTCTCGCAGCACATCGCGGACACCGACGCGGCGGCGCAGGTCCTGCTCGACGCCATGAAGCGGGCCGGCACCCTCGACAAGGCGAAGGTCAACGCGCAGATCGCGAAGACCAACGCCACCTACGTGGTCGGGCCTATCCATTTCGGCGCCGACCACACTTCCACATTGCCAATGGTCGAGGAGCAGTGGCAGGACGGCAAGAACGTCATTGTCGCCCCGCTGAATCGCGCCACGGCGAAGGTAATCTTTCCGCTGCCGACCGGCTGACCGATATCTGCCGAAGCCAGCCGGGTCACCAGCGCCCCGGCTACCCGGCGTGCCGGTCAAAGCGCCCAGGACGCGCGCGGCCGGGCCAGCGCCGCGTCAGCCTAGCCGGGGAGACAGCGGACAGCCTGGACGTCGCCGGCCAGCGTGCACGCGCCCGCCGCATGCGGGATGAGCACGGTGCTGCCGCGCTTGATCAGGGTTGATGAGCCCGTTTCGGTGCTGAGCCGCCCGCTGCCGCCGGTGGTGACCAGCA
>DAIRVB010000415.1:0-4782 GCA_036803065.1 Streptosporangiaceae bacterium | reverse complement strand
GTCCATGGTGCCATGATGGCACATCTGTGGCACATACGCAAACGAATATGGCTCACTACGACGTCAACTGTGGCACCATCTGGCGTTCTTCGTCGCTTGCCGAGTTCGCGCAGCGGACCGGCTACGGCCCGGTCACCTGTCGCGAATCGAGAACGGGAAGCGCCCGCCCACTGAAACGCTGGCGCGTGCGTGCGATGCTGTTTTCCCGAGCGCCGGGCCTGGTTCACCGACTGGTACGACGAGTCGCGTACGTGGTCCGAGGTGCCACCGGGATTCCGGTCATGGGCGGAGATCGAGGACAGGGCGGCGATGGTCAACTGGCGTAAGTCCTCTTACTCCGGCGCCAACGGGGGGACTGCGTAGAGGTTGCATCGGACGACGCGATCCTGGTGAGGGACACCAAGGACCGGAGCGGCGCTGTGCTGAGCGTGCCCGCCGAGGCATGGGAGCGGTTCACGGACTCGGTGAGCCACGCTGACTAGCCAGGAATAGCGCGGCGTCTCGGGGATCAGCCGGATCGAGACCCGCGGTGACCGTCCGCCACGGGTTCCCTATGGTGAAACGAACACCGCTGCTATAACGACCAAGACTGCCGAACAATACTGATGCCGCCGCTGCCGGGGCCGGGCTGGCGGGAACTCCGGGGCGGAAGGCACCAGCCAGCTAGGTCTCCAGGGCCGACACCGCGGCCTCCACCGCGGCGCCGATATCCGCCTGCGCACCGAGGGCGCGGAGGGCGCGGCCGAGGGCCGTGACCGCGATCACCGCGCTGAGGGGGTAGGCGGCCGGGCCCATATGCCCGATCTGCAGGACGATCCCGGCCAGGTCACCCTGGCCACCGGACAGCATGACGCCGGATTCCGCCCGGGCATGCGCGCGCACCTCGCGCTCGTCTATCCCGGCCGGCACCCGGACGGCGGTCACGGTGTCGGAACGGATCGCCGGGTCCTGCGCCCATAGTGTCAGGCCCAGGGCCTCTGCGCCTGCCCGCGCGGCCTGGGCCGCGACGCGATGCCGGCGGCGCACCGCCTCGGCGCCTTCGGCGAGGTACTGCTCCAGGCAAGCGTGCAGCCCGTAGATGTCGGTGACCGACGGCGTGAAAGGAAACGGCCGGCCGGCGAGGTGGGCATCGCGCCAGTCGAGGATCGACAGTGCCGATCCCCGCGGTGCCGCTGGGTTGGCGGCCATCTGCGCCCACGCCGCCTCGCTGACGTGCAGCAGCGACAGGCCGGGCGGCCCGCCCAGGCACTTCTGCGGGGCGACCACCACCAAGTCGGCCTGCCACGAGGTGAAATCACAGCGCATGCCGCCGAACGAAGCGACCGCATCGACGATGAGCAGCGCTCCGTGCTCCGCCACGACAGCCGCGATCGTGTCCAGGTCGTTGACGGTGCCGCAGGGCGTCTCGCAGTGCACCACGCTGACGATGGTGATATCGGGGCGGCGGCGGAAGGCCTCCGCGACGCGCGCCGCCGGGACGGCGCTGTCGTAGGGGACCTCGATCTCGATGACCTCCCGCGCGTACCGGCGGGCCCAGCCGCCGTAGCCGCGGCCGTACATCCCGGACACCAGGTTGAGGACCACGTCCCCGGAGCCGATCAGAGAGGCCGCGGCCGCCTCCAGCCCGACCACGGCCTCGCCCTGCAGGATGACCGGGCTCAGGCCGGTCTCGAAGGCCAGCTGCAGCAACTCCACGGTTTCCTGGTACAGCGTGCCGAAGGCGGGATCCAGATGATGCAGGATCGGCCTGCCGAGCGCGGCCAGGGTGGCTGGCGTCGCGCCGGCCGGACCAGTACCCAGCGTGAACGCCGGGTCAGAACCAGCCGGATACGCGGCCGGATAGGGAGACTGCGGCATGTCAGGAACCTCCTTGACCGGCAATTCCTATCCGATCGTGGGAAATTTGGCAATACGGCCAGCCGTCACGTAACGTGTCGGCTCAGCCGTGCCATCCCTGGCCTGAAGGGAGCCATCAGTGCCCGACCGTGCCGATGACCGCCCGGCCGATGCCCGTCGTCTGGCACTCCAGGCTCACCACGGTGGCCGGCACACGGTAATGTAACTTTATCGATAGGTTTACTAGGAATTTCGTGGAGGGATTTCCGCGAATCGGCGCCGGTTACCCGGAGCTACGGCGGGAGACCCATGGGAGGGGAACGACAATGGCAGGTCTGCCTCGGCCTGATGTGATGCGCACCGCAGGCTCCCGGCCGGGTCAGGCCCGCCGGAACCCCGGCCTGACCCGCCGGGATCTGCTCTGGCGCGGCGTGGCCGGCGCGGGCCTGCTGGCCGCGAGCCCGGTGCTGGCCGCCTGCAGCTCCGGCACCGCCACGTCGTCGGCCAGCGCGAGCGCCGGTACGCCCAAGCGTGGCGGCACGCTGAGCTTCGGCCGCCAGACCGGGCCGACCCAGCTCGACCCGGCCAACTCCATCGTCGAGGGCGACGTCTACACCCTGGACAAGATCTTCGAGCCGCTCTACATCACCAGTCCGGCGGGCCAGCTTCTGCCCTGGCTCGCTCAGGGCCACACGGTCAGCACCGACGGCAAGACCTGGACCTTCGCGTTGCGCCCGGGGGTGAAGTTTTCCGACGGCAAGCCGGTCACCGCCGACGACGTGGTGTTCTCCATCCTGCGGGCGGCCGGCGACGCCAACGGGCCGCTCAACTTCCTGGACTTCGCGATCTCCTCGCTCAAGGCGGACGGCGCCAGCTCCGTGGTGGCCACCTTGTCCCAGCCGTGGGCGCCGTTCCTGTCGGACATCTCGGTCTTCGCCAACGCGATCGTGCCCAAGGATTTCGGCGGGCAGAGCGCGTCCGCGTTCTTCGCCAGCCCGGTCGGCACCGGCCCGTTCACGCTGAAGAGCTTCGTCAAGGGCGGCAACGTCTCACTGGAGCGCAACCCGCATTACTGGCAGGCGGGCAAGCCGTACCTGGATGCGGTCAACTTCGCTTACATCAGCGACGACAACCAGCGCGTGCTTCAGCTCAAGAGCGGTGAGGTGCAGGTGATCTCCGCGGTGCCCCCGGCTCAGGTCAGCGCGCTGGCCGCGGACTCCTCGGTGGTCCTGGAGCAGTTCCCGTCCTGGGCAGCGGACCTGCTGTTCTTCAACGAGAAGGTGCCCCAGTTCGCGGACAGGAACGTGCGGCGCGCGATCAACTACGCGCTGGACATCCCGGCCATCGCGAAGGCCACCACCTACGGCACCGCCAAGCCGGGCGGCTCGTTCTTCCCGCCCAGCCTGCAGTACCACCAGGACGTGCCCACGCTGAGTTACAACGTCACCGCCGCCCAGGCCGAGCTGGCGAAGTCGAAATACCCGCACGGGTTCTCGTTCTCGCTGCTGGTGTCGAGCGGCAACTCGCAGTACGTCGCCGCGGCGACGATCATCCAGCAGCAGCTCAAGCCGCTCGGTATTACGGTCACGCTGAACCAGCTCGACGACGCCGCCTTCCATACGGCCTTCGAGGCCTTCAACTACCAGGCGATGATCAACGGCTCGACCAACGACATCAGCGACGCGGACGAGATGGCGTCCTTCCAGGTGGACGTCAAGGGCGGCGGCTCCCATTCGTTCTGGACCTACTACGACAACCCGAGCGCGATCGCCCTGGTGCACCAGGCCGAGACGGAGTTCGACGGCGCCAAGCGCGCGGCGCTGTACGGGCAGATCCAGGCGATCGTGGCGCAGGATGCGCCGTACATCGCGCTGGACTACCCGCCGAACATCTATGCCTGGTCACCCCAGCTGCACGGTTTCGCGGTGAACCCGGGTGGCGCTTACCGGCTGGAGGACGTCTGGCTGGGCTAGCCGGACCGGTGGCGGCGCCGCCCGCCCGGCCGGCCCCCGCGCGCCGCGGGGCGCGCCATCGGGTCCTCCGGTATGCGGCTCGGCGGCTCGCCGCCGCGGTCCCGGTCGTGCTGGGCGTGGCCGTCGTCACCTTCTTGCTGCTGCGGCTTATTCCCGGTGACCCGGCGCGGGCGGTGCTCGGCATTCACGCCAGCTCGCAGCAGGTCGCGCAGCTCCGTCGCCAGCTGGGCCTGGACGAGCCGATCTACCGGCAGCTGTGGTCGTTCCTGGCTGCGCTGGCGCACGGCAACACGGGCACCTCGATCTACTACAAGGTGCCGGTCAGCTCGCTGATCGGGCCGGCCCTGCCGGTAACCGCGTCGCTGGTTGGCGTCTCGGCCGTGTTCTGTGTCTTGATCACCGTGCCGCTGGCCAGCCTGGCCGCCGCCCGCCAGGACCGGCCCGCCGATCACGCCGTGCGGGTGTTCTCCCTCATCGGGCTGGGCATGCCGTCGTTTTTCTTCGGCATCATCCTGATTATCGTGTTCGCGGTCAACCTGCACTGGTTCGGCGTGGGCGGCTGGGGAACGACGCTGACCGGCCATCTGCGCTCGCTGGTGCTGCCCGGCCTGACCGCCGCCATCGCGATCGCGCCCGTGCTGATCCGCAGCCTGCGGGTAGGCATGCTCGAGGTCATCGAGTCCGACTTCGTGGCCACGGCCCGGGCCAAGGGCCTGCGCGGCCCGCGGGTGCTGCTGACGCATGTGGCCCGCAACGCGCTGATCCCGACGCTGACCCTGCTCGGCATCAACATCGCCTACCTGATCGGCAGCACGGTGGTGATCGAGCGGGTCTTCGACCTGAACGGGCTGGGCAATCTGATGCTCAACGCGATCGGCGTGCGGGATTTCCCCGTCGTGCAGGGGGTCACCATCGTGTACGCGATCGCGGTCGTCCTCATGTCCCGATCGCTCGCCCCTGAGGTGCTCCACGA
>DAIRVB010000414.1:0-4792 GCA_036803065.1 Streptosporangiaceae bacterium | reverse complement strand
GCGCCGAGCCGCGGGTTGAAGTCGAGCAGCTTGTACTGGCCGTCCCGCCGGTCAAGACGAAGGTCAAGGTCGGTGATACCGCGGTAGGACAGCTCGGTGAGCAGGCTGGTGACCTGGTCGCGGAGCGGGATGTTGCGCGCCGAGTGCCCAAGGCTGGTCAGTCCGGCGTGGGCCGGGTAGGACCGGTCCTTGACCCCGGTGAACGCGGGCCGACAGGCTGAATCGGCACCGCAGTAACCGTGGAAGAACCAGTCCTGGCCGGGGCCGCCGGGAATGTACTCCTGCAGCATCAGGCCAGCGTTCTCGCGCTCGAAGGCGCGGTACGCCTCGTCCAAGGCCGCCGCGGTACGAATGATCGACGTACTGCGCAGTGCTGTTCCATGCGGGGCGTCCCCGTGCCGCCAGGGCGTCGTGAGCTTCGCTATCACCGGGAAACCGGCCAGGTTCGCGAAGTCGCGTGCCTCATCTAGTGATGCCGGCACAGTGGCCTGCGGACTGGGCACATTGAGCTCGCGGCAGAGCTGGTGCATCGAGTACTTGCCCGCCAGCCGCCGCGGGAGATCGGCCTGCGGAGCCGGGAACAGGAACGATTCCCGCAGGCTGTCACCGTGCTCGGCCAGGAAGATCGCACCAGCGTCATCGGTGGTTATGAGCACCGACGGGCGCCCGATCCGCTGGGCGAGCTGCATCAGCCCGCTCTGAATACGTTGCGAATGTTCGGGGGTGGGCTTCCAGAACACCCTGCCCTGGAGATACCGGGAGTTCGCGGCGGGGGCCCACGGCCCCTCATGCACCCCGAACACCGGTACGCCGAGCCGTCCCAGGCTGCGGATCGCGCCGAGACCACCGTGGTGCATCACGTTCGGGTCGAACTTGAGCACCACCGCTGGGGTGGTCACGTCGATGCCGCCGGAGTCGCTGAGCATGTTAGACCACCGAGCGGTGGGTGCCGCCATCGAACTTGTAGGTGGCATCCAGCACCTGCGGGCTGTCCTGCACCCAGGAGTAGTCGGCGCCTGGGTGCACGGTGTGGATCACGGCGAGGTCGTAGTCCGCGCCGGCCGGCGCTGGCGTGCTGCTGATCAGCCGGCCGTCAGGAAGCCGGACACTGGGGATCAGCGGGTCGTGGTACTCCACCTGCGCGCCTTCGCGGATCAGGCCGGCGATGAGCGGGATCGCGGGGGATTGCCGCAGGTCCCGGACGCCTGACTTGTAGCTGACCCCGACGACCATCACCCGGGCGCCAGCCAGCGTGCGGTGGCCGGAGGCGAGGACTTCACCGGCGCGCTCGATGACCCGCTCAGGCCGCAGATCGATCGACTTCATCGCCTGCGCGATCAGCGGGGAGGCGTGGCCCTGCTTGCCCAGCTGCCACAGCAGATAGTGCGGGTCGGCCGGGATGCAGTGGCCGCCCACGCCTGGGCCAGGAAAGACTCCCAGGAAGCCGTAAGGTTTGGTGCCGGCGGCGAGGGTGATCTCCATCGGGTCCAGGTCAAGGGCCCCGCAAGCGTCGGCAAACTCGTTGGCCAGGGCCAGCGACACCGCGCGGAAGATGTTCTCGTACAGCTTGGTGGCCTCCGCGGCGGCCGGCGAGCTCACCAGGTACACGGAGTCGGTCAGCTGCCCGATCACCCGAGCCGCGTGGTAGGCGCATTCCGGGGTTACGCCGCCGACGACCCGCGGGGTCTCCCGCTGAAGGTGCTCGGCGTTACCCGGATCGATCCGTTCCGGGCTGAACGCCACGAACACGTCGGTGCCGACGTGCAGCCCGCGCTCCTGAAGAGGCTCGGCGAGCATCTCCTGGGTGGTGCCGGCGTATGTCGTCGAGGTCAGGATGATCGTCTGGCCGGGCCGGGCGTGAGCCACCACGGTGGCGCACGCGCTGCTGAGCGCCCTCAGATCGGGAGAGTTGTTACCGTCCACCGGGGTCGGCACGCAGATGATGACTGCGTCTGTCTCCGTCATGGCGGCGAGCTCGCTGGTCAGCTCGAGACTGCCATCGGCCAGCGCGGCGTCGAGCCGCTCGCGGTCAGGGTCGCTGAGGTCGGCGCCGCGGGCCGAGATCTCGTCCAGCCGTTCCTGGCTGACGTCGATCCCGATGATCCGGGGGCACCGGCCGTGCAGCGCCAAGGCGGTCGGCAGACCTACGTACCCCAGGCCCACGATCGCCACGGACCGAAGGCCGATCGAATTCCCACTGCCATTGCCATTGCCGTCCGCCGACCGCGGATCTGGCATGTTGAACGCGACGAGCTTGCTTTGCAGCTGACGCTCCCGGCCATTGACCGCGAGCGAGAGTCTGTTGTTTCCCACGTCGGCGTTCCCCCTTGGCCTCGAATCGAGGCACGAATTCACTGCCTGACCCTTGGCCTGTCACTCAGCCAATTGATTTACTAACTAAGTACGACAGTGCCAGCCAGATGCCTCACGGACGTAGGCCAACAGGGGTAGGCCACCTACGCAAAGTGATGTATATCGGCAGTGGTTCCGGTGGCTCAGCGGCGATGCAGCACGCGGATCTGAGGGTCCGGCGCAGCGCTGCCGGCCTCGACTCAGTGAGCGCGGCGGTGTCGCCACGGTGGCGCTGGAAGCGCTGGAAGCGCGGTGATCCCGGCGTCGGCCAGGCCCCGCGTCGGCCAGGCCCGGCGTCGGCCAGGCCCCGCGTACCCCTGTGCAGCCCTACACGTGCAGCGAAGCGAGGGAGCGGCTGGGTGCGCCCGGGCCGCGGTATCCCCAGGTCAGCCAGTGGCGCAATCCCTTGGCCCACAGGCGCGGGACGGTGTCGGACTCGCCGGCGAAGATGCGCGGAAGCGCGTGGCGCCCAGTGTGCTCAGAAACCCAGATCGCGCAGCCGTAGTCGTAGCCGGCGGCTCGCACAGCCTCCACGACGGCACCGTCGATGTCCCCGTAGGGGTAACAGAACCCGGGCACGTCCTGGCCGCTGACGTCCTGCAGCACCCGGCGACTCCCGGCGATCTCGTCACCCAGTGCGTTCCCGGGCGCCTTGGGCAGTGACACGTGGCGCAGTCCGTGCGAGCCGATCTCTATTCCGGCATCCGCCACCTGCCGGACCTGTTCCGCGGTCATCAGGGGTTTGCGGGGCCCTTCTGGGTCCCACTCGTTGTCCCCCCCCAGACGGCCGGCGATCACATACGCTGTCGCACTGAACCCATAACGCTTGAGGACTGGCAGGACGCATGAAGCGAAATCCGCGTAACCGTCGTCAAAAGTGAGGCCGACAAGGCCTTTCCCGCAGCCGCTGGCGTGGGCATCGAGCACTTCCCGCACAGACGCGCCACGCAGCCCGCGCCGGCGCAGCCAGCGCATCTGCTGCTCGAACCGCTCCGGAGTCACGGTGATCTGGTAGGGGTCCTGCTCATACGGGGTAACCGAGTGATACATCAAGATCGCTGGCATGCCGCCGTCGCTCGTCGCGGCACTACATGCGGGATCGTCGTGCATCGGTCCTGCCATGCTTCCTGCCCCCATCGTCCATTCGCCAGGCGAGATACAAGCAGAAGATTATGTCCGGACGGTATTTGGAGGCTCCTTTTTTGGGGTGGCTTCTGCTACCCCATTCGGAGGTTGACGTGGCCTTGAGCAGCACGGACGGGGTGTCTGCCCAGATGGCAGCCACGGGAGGCTCCGAGCCGGCGACCGCGTCATTCGGCTGGCATTAACGTGGCATTACCCGCGTGCTAACAGGTGCTGGGCGCCTGGCCACGGCCCGGTCCCTGCCCGGCATCCGCGCCTCCCCCTCCCCGGCATCCGAGCCTCCCCTGCCCGGCGTGCTCGCCGGGACTGGTGTGGCTCTCATCGGCCTGACCACATTCCTGGCCGCCCGCCTGCCCTGACCCGCGCCCGGCGCGGGTCAGGGCACGGCCGGGAGCGTGGTCAAGCGGTTTCAGCCGTTGCCGGGGGTGTTGTGGCCGGCGGGCAGCAGGTGGCCTGATGCGTCGTAGGCGGTGCGTCCGTACGGGGCGGTGAAGGCCGTTGCCTTCGATATCGGGGGCGTCCTGGAAGTCACGCCCTCGACGGGCATGACCGGCCGGTGGGAGCGCGAGTTCGGGCTGGACCACGGGGAGCTTGCGCGGCGGCTGACCGAGGTCACCCAGGCAGGCGCGATCGGGACTCTCTCCGAAGAGCAGGTGCACGTGCGCATCGGGGAGATCCTCGGTCTGGACCAGGCGCGGGTGAACGACTTCATGGCCGATGTGTGGACCGAGTACCTCGGTACGCTGAACACCGAACTGGCCGCCTATTTCAGCGGCCGGTGAGGTGGGGCCGGGATTACTGCCGGTACCCGGCGAGGAAGCGGCCGATCCGTCCGATGGCGGCGTCGAGGTCATCGACGCGCGGGAGGGTGAGGATCCGGAAGTGATCGGGGTAGGGCCAGCTGAATCCGGTTCCTTGGACGACCTGGATCTTCTCGCGCAGCAGCAGGTCAAGGACGAACTTCTCGTCGTCGTGGATGGCGTGCACGGCGGGGTCCAGCCGGGGGAAGGCGTACAGGGCACCTTTCGGCTTGACACAGGAAACGCCGGGAATCTCGTTCAGCCTCTCCCATGCGTGATCGCGCTGTTCGTGCAGGCGCCCCCCGGGCAGTATCAGGTCCGCGATGCTCTGCCTGCCGCCCAGCGCGGCCTGGATGGCGTACTGGCCGGGGACATTGGCGCACAGCCGCGTCCCGGCGAGGGTGGCCAGTCCCTCGATGTAGTTTCTCGCGTGCTGCTTGGGGCCGGAGATGACGAGCCATCCGGAACGGAACCCGGCGACCCGGTAGGACTTGGAC
>DAIRVB010000413.1:0-4792 GCA_036803065.1 Streptosporangiaceae bacterium | reverse complement strand
CGGTCATGCCGTCCTGTGCGTGCCCGGGGACTGGGCACAGGTACCGGTAGGTTCCCGGTGTGCTGGCGGTGAAGCTGAGCGTCCCGGCGTGCATGCCCGCGGAGGTGGGGTTGCCGAGGAACCACAGCGCCGACCCGGCGAACACGGGCTGGGCTGTCATCATCGGCATCCACGAGGACGTGGCGCTGCTGGCGGTGACGACGAGGCCATGCGCGGTGTCCGGGTCGGCGTTGATTACCTCGATGCTGACGCGGGCGCCGGCCTTCACGACGATGGCCGGGTTGGTCATGCCTGCGACGCGGGAGGTCTCATCCCGGCCGCCGGCCGGGCTGGCGAGGACGGTGAACCGGACGCTGGCACCGGAGAAGGTGATCGTGTTCTGGGTGCGGCTGGCCGTGGCGCCGCCCGGGACCTGGCCGCCGAGCCTGGCCGCCTGGGCTGGGCTGACCCGTGCGCCGGGAGCGCCAGCGAACAGCGCGCCCATGACCTTCCCCGGGTCGCTGGAGGTGCCCATCATGAAGCCCGGCAGCGTGCCGCCGTGCATCCAGGCCGGTGCGCCCAGCCCGCCCATCATCCACTGGTAGCTGGTGCGGCCCATCATCCAGCTCCGCGATGGCGTGCCGCCCATCATGCCGGTTGAGCCGGGGTAGAGGCGCCCCATCATCGACTGGTAATACGAATACGCCGAATTGCTGGGGGTGCTGGCCGCGGCGGGTGCCTGCGCGGTGGACCCGCAGGCGGTGACGGCCGCGCCGGCCCCCAGTCCTGCCGCGGCGACGGCTGCGGTGCCGATCACCGCGGCAAGGCGGGTGCGCTTCATGGGATCCTCCACTGGTGTGCTGCTGTTGTCAGTTGATCAGGCAGTACGTCGGGCCGCTCAGGCTGGGTTCCGCCGTGCCGGCTCCGCAGCCACTGTCGGCTCTGCGGGCACTGCTGTCCTCGGCAGGGGCACGATGGAGGGCAGGCTGGCCACTGGCTCTGCGGTGATGGCCAGCGTGGCCAGGACCGGCTGCGCCAGAACGGGGCGGCCAACCTCGGCGACCTTCCACCACCACGAGATCTTCTTCTCCAGGTAGTAGTCGGCGCTGTAGCGCGCGGGGCCGGTGTAGGCGCTCAGTGCGAGCAGGCCCATGAAGACCGCGGCGTAGATGACAGCCGTGCCGATGTCGGAGGACCCGGAGGTGTACGGGCCGCCGAACCCTTCGGCCGTCGCCCAGATAACCAGGCTGAACGCCGCCGCCGAAATATAGGTGACCTTGCGGGCGAACCCGGCGATCAGCGCCACCGCGATGAGCGTCTCAACGACGGCCACCAGGTAGGCGAAGGACGACACCCGGGGGTGCTGCAGGTTGATCCAGAAGTCGAACCACGGCTTGAGCCAGCCGGGCTGGCCATCGGCCTGGCCCATGATCACGCCCATGTAGCTGGAGCGGAACCCTGGCAGCCACTTCAGCACGGCGTCGACCAGCCAGATGATCCCGAAGCTGATCCGCAGGGCGTCCTTCGGCCACGCCGGGAGGCCCCTCCCGGTCGTGTCTGCTGTGCCTCCCATTTTGTCCTCCTTAATCCGGCGATAACGTCATTCGTCTCGCAGGTCTCACGGTGCGCCCGGATACCGGTGGGGGCAGGGCCAACCGTCATCGCCGCCCCGGGCCGTCCGTCACCTCCCGGAAGGACTGATGGCACTACCCCCCATGGGTATGCCGGCCGGATGCTGGGCGGAGAAGCCCGGGGAGGCCGGGCCAGAGGGAGATGGTCGTGATGATGTTCGGGTACGGCAGCGGCTGGCCTTTCTGGGAAGTAGGTCTCATGTGGGTCGGCATGGTCGCTTTCTGGGGGCTGCTGATCTGGGCGGTCTATGCCCTGGTGTCAAGCGCCACGCGTAAGCCGGATGGCAGGCCGGATGGTGATGCGGCGGCCCGGATCCTCGACGAGCGGCTGGCCAAAGGCGAGATCGACGCCGCGGAATACCAGCACCTCAAGGACGTGATGGCGGCCAGCCGGGCCGGCAGCCCCGCGGGCAGCGGGCGTTGACCGCCCAGGCCACCGCGCTCTCCGGGGACGGGCCGGCCGGGAACCGCGCCCCGGTCGCAGCCGCACCCGGCCGCCGGCCGGCCCGGGGCTACGCCTCGGGCAAGGATGACTACCTGTCCCGGCTCCGGAAGATCGAGGGCCAGGTCCGGGGCCTGCAGAAGATGGTGGAGGCCGACACCTGGTGCCCCGACGTGGTGGTCCAGGTCGCCTCGGCGACCCGGGCGCTGCAGGAGGTTGCCGTGGGCCTGCTCAACGACCACCTGCACCACTGCGTGATGAACGCCGTGCGTGCCTCCGACGTCGGCGGCGAGGAAAGCCTCGCCGAGGTGGCCCACACCATCCGCCAGGTCATCCGGCTGTGACCACCCCAGCCCGGCCGGCCCGGGCCGCCGGCCGGGCCCTGCCCTGACCCGCAAGATCTTCCGTGAGAAACGGCTAGGTGCCGGTAGCGCCGGCGGCCATTTGGACGATGACCTGTTAGTCGATCGGCCCAAGCCCGGCGGGCCAAAGACGTGCGATTGGCCGGCCTGGGTGATATCACCCAGGCCGGCCAATCGCGAGGCCCCAGTCGTCGTGCGGGCTTGTTCAGGCGGCGCGCCTGCAGCCTCCGCTGAGCGGAGGGCACGGCGGGCACTTGTGGCTCTGTGATGCCGGCGTGGCACAGGGCCGGCTCGCTGCGCTGGCGGCATGACTGGCTGACGCTGGTGGCTGGATCATGAATATCACCAGCAGGATGAGTGCGCCGAGACCGCCGATGATCCAGAGGCGCAGGGCGCCTGCGGCGCTGATGATGTGCGTGGTCTTGGCGGTCATTTCGGTTCCCCTGCCTTTTTAACGATTGGTTACTATGTCATCACTCTCCGTTATTCGATCTCTGCGCCCCAGAGGCGAATTCCCTGTCCGCGGCGGGCATTGTCCCTGTCTTTCCGGCCCGGGCCAGATGACCCGGGCCGAACGGCCCTGAGGGCTGGGCTACGCCTGCGAGGCCGCGACGGCGGTCGTCACGGCTCATGTGCGCGAGGTTTGCGGACGGCATTCATCCCGGCGGCCGCGCCTGGCGAGATCGTGGCCGTCCGGGCGGGGCTTCTGCCGGCCAGCGCGGTCAGGGAAGGCGAACGCTGCTGGCGCCGCCAGTTCCGGATGGCTTGCCCATAACCGGGCCGCCGCGCCCGCACTTCCATGAGCGCGGTGCCCTGCTAGCCCGCGGGGACACAGTGCGCGCCCCGAGGATACCCCCGGGCCTCTGGCCAGCCTCCTGGCCGGCCCCCCGGGCCACACCCCCCCGGACGGAGCCGTATCCCGAAATGTGGGCCAGATCCCAGATCCCAGAACTCACCCCAGAGCCACCAGGCTGCCCGCGCGATCTTCATCACGGGCTGTTGACATCGCCGCCTGGCGTCCGGGGCCGTGCTCGGCCCGGACGCACTGCGATGGCCGGCACGCCGCCCGCAGCGGGAGCTACTGCCCTCCGGCGCTGCGGGCATCGGGGGGCGGGGCAGCGGCGCCGGTGGTCCGGCCAGGTGCCGCCTGGGTTCGCGTGTCCGGTGCCAGGTCACCGCCAACTGGTCGCGTCGGCCGAACTTTTCGAGGCGCCCGGCGACGAGATCCTGTATCCGTGTGAGGTTTTCCTCATCGGCGGCCTCGGCGCGCAGCCTCAGCGTGCCCGGGATGGCCTGCAGGGTGCACTGGCCCCAGTTCAAGATGAGTGACCCGTAAGCGTCAGACCATTCGACGTGCCGCATGTCGGGGGCCGCCCCCGCCGTCGTGGGTGCGCGGCCGGTGGCGCAGGTGCTTGCCCATCTGGCTGGCGTGTCGGCAGAGCCGGGCGAGGTACCGGCCCGGGGCTTCGGTCTGGACGTGGGCTTCGGCGGTCTACCGTGTTGCGCACCCCGGCCGCCGCGCCGATTCATCAGAACGCTCCCGCAGGCCGGCGGCCGGGGGCAGGGTCCGGGACTGAAAAGAAGCCTGCTGGGCCGTGCCTTGCGTGCTGGCAGCCGGCGCGGCCGGGCAAGGCTGCGCCGGGCTATGGGCACCAGCTGGCGGCGGGCCGCGAATGATGCATGACGCCGCCGTGTGCGCGCGTTCGGGGTTCTCGATGGCGAGGCGCGTCATACGATGCCGGTCGTGGCAGGCACCGGGCATCGGGCGGGCGTGTGGCGGGCTGACCCGGCTGGCAGGTTTGCTGGTCGTGGCCTTCGCGGTGCTGAGTATGCATGCGCTTGGTCATATGGTCCCTGGTGGCGGGGACGGGATGCGCCCGGCCGCGGTGGCCATGGCCGCCGGGCATGGCGCGGACCCCGCGGCGGGGCACCGGGCTTCGCCGTCTCCCGGACGCGGCGGCGGCCGCTCTCATCACGGGATGCCCCGCGCCGATCCCATGAACGTGTGCCTGGCGGTGCTCGGCGCCTTCGGGCTGTTCATGGCCTGCCTCCCGCTGCCCCGCCAGGCACGAACGGGGGCCAGCCCGGTCACGGGCGGGCCGCCCCGCGGGTGGCGTGCCCGCCATCGGCCGCCGTGCCCGCCGCGTTTCGCCGGCCTGCCGGTATTGCGGATCTAGGCGATCCGGTTTCCCTGCTTCGCCTGCCCGGGGGCAGGCATTCCGTCGTTCAGGAAACGAGGTACCCGAATGAGAGAGATGAGCCGTCGTGCGATGCTGCGCGCCGCTGGTGGCGCCGGGATCGGGGCGCTGGCCGGATGCGACAGGGGCACGGATCCGGCTGATCAACGCCGGGGGCGATACCGCGTTCCGGGTCGCGCT
>DAIRVB010000412.1:0-4806 GCA_036803065.1 Streptosporangiaceae bacterium | reverse complement strand
CAAGCTCCACCAACTCAAGCTCCACCAACTCAAGCTCCGCCGACCCGGTGGAGCCGGATCTGGCCGCCGTCGCGGATCGGCGCTGGATCGCCGGCTGCCTCGCACTGCCAGAGCAGATAGCTGCGGCAGCGCTCGCAGCCGGCGATCCAGCGCCGATCCGCGAAGGCGGCCAGATCCGGCTCCGCCGGGTGGGCGCGCTGGCCAGGTGGAGGCTGGCCGTCTGAGCGCGGGTCGGCGACACTTGAGTTGGGGGCACTTGAGCCGGCGGTGCCTGGGCCGGCGGTGCCTGGGCCGGCGGTGCCTGGGTTGGCGCACGCCTGAGTCACCAGGTAGATCGGGTCGTCCAGGAGCAGCTTGGCGCGGGTGCCGTCCTCGATGTCGGTAGCTGGTGCGGCGGCGAGCCCGTCCTGGGTGTGCCGGAAGACGAGGGCGACGTCCACGTAGCCCGCCCGGAGCATGCGCAGCGCTTCAGGTGGCTCGGCTTCGGCGAGCGTGAGGTCCATGCCGGGGTGCTCGGCTTCCAGCCGGGCGGCCGCGGCGGGCACGATCGTGCCGAGCGCCGAGGGGAAGGCCGCGAGCCGGATCCTGCCCCCGCGCAAGCCGATATGCGCCGCGAGTTCGTTCTCCGCGGCGTCGAGCCGCCCGATGATTTCCTCGGCCCGCTCCGCGAGCAGGCGACCAGCGTCGGTCAGCCGGATGCCGCGCCCGGCCCGCTGGGTGAGCCGCGCCCCGGTCTCCGCTTCCAGGCGCGCGATGTGGTGGCTGACCGATGGCTGGGCGTAGTTGAGCGCACGGGCAGCCGCCGTCACCGAGCCGTGCCTGGCCACCGCAACGAGCACACGGAGCCTGGTCACATCCAGCATGCAGCAAGCATAGATCGCCTCGATTTGTTGCCGCCTTGCTCGGTGACCCGCCTATCTGAGCAGATAGAACCGCCTGAAGGATGGCCTCGCCGCCGGCGGCCTGGCGCCGTCGTAGGGCTTGTCTATGCTCCTGACCGACGGTGCGAAATTACATCCGCGACCTGCCCTGGCAGTGTCCCCGGGCATCATGCACATTGCGCCAGCCGCGCTACTCGGCTGGCTCCTCGCTGACGAGTGATAGGACAGCACTCTCAGGCAGGCTCGGGACCCGCTGACCGCCGGCCCTCCAGCAGCGGGGAGTGCGGGAGCCGGGCCGGTTTGCGGGGATCGGCGGCCTCGCGCCTGCGCCGCCAGGCAATCCCCGACAGCGCCTCCAGGACCACCCGGTTGGCCAGGTACGCGGTGATCTCCGCGTGGTCGTACGGCGGCGAGACTTCCACAACGTCCACGCCCGCCAGCGGCAGCTCCATGGCGATCCGGCGGACCGCGTCAAGTAGCTGGCGCCCGGTGAGGCCGCCAGGCTCGGGAGTTCCGGTGCCGGGCGCCATGCCCGGATCGACGACGTCGACGTCCACCGACAGGAATACCCCGTCGCAGTCGTCGAGGGCTATCGCGAACGCCTCGGTGAGGCAGGCATCCAGACCGCGGGTGACCACCTCGGTCATTTCGTAGCTGCGCATGCCGCGGGCCGCCATCCAGTCCAGCGTTTCCGGTTCAGGCCAGTACCCCCGCAACCCGATCTGCAGGAACCGGTCGCCGCGCACCGCCCCCGACTCGATGAGTCGGCGCATCGGCGTGCCGTGTCCGTACAGCGACCCGAACTGGGTGTCTCCCGTGTCGGCATGGGCGTCGAAGTGGATCACGGACAGCCGGCCCCAGCCCACGTGGCGGGCCACCCCGGTCGCGTCGGGGAAGGCAACGGTGTGATCACCGCCGAGGATCACCGGGATGGCCCCAGCCTGGCTGGCCTGATGCACCGCTTCCTCCAGGCGGCGCAGCGAGGTCTCGGTCTCACCCGAGGGCATCTCTATGTCGCCCGCGTCGGCGACCCGCAGTTCGGCCAGCGGATCCACGCCGAGGGCGAGGTGCGGCCGGGATCCGTCGTGCGCCAGGTAATCGGTGAACCGGATCGCCTGGGGGCCGAATCTGGCGCCGGGCCGGTGTGAGGTGCCGCCGTCAAACGGCGCGCCGATGATCAGGATGTCCAAGCCGGCCAGGGAGCCGGGCTCCGCCAGGTCGGCCCGGGGCACGCCGAGGAAGGTGGCGTCCGGGCCGTACATCCCGCCAAGCCGTGCCATCGCCCCTCCCAAGATCATCAGTCAGGCTAGTATGCGCCCGCCCGCGGGGTCGCCGGGCCCACATCCACGCACAAGCAGCGCTCATCGGCGCTGCCAGCCGGGGCGGGGCTACCGGGCCGTCCGCGCATAGCGCCGCACTGACAGCGGCACGACCACGGCGAGCAGCACCGCGATCATCGCGAGCGTCGTGACGACCGGATGCTGCAGTGACCAGACACCGGCGGGCGCGGGGCCTTGGGCGGTGCGGAAGAGTTCGCGGGCCGCGGCCACCACGGCGGACATGGGATTCCAGTCCGCGGCCACCCGGAGCCAAGTCGGCATGCGGGCGGGGTCGACGAACACGTTGGAGATGAAGCCGAGCAGGAACGCCGGGACCATGCTCAGCGCGTCGGCGGACTGAGGGCTCCTGGCGAGCAGGCCGATGGCGGCCCCAACCCAGCCCATGGCGAATCCGAACAACGAGAGAAGGGCGAAGGCACCGATGGTGCTGCCAAGCCCGCCGTGCGGGCGCCAGCCGACCGCCAGCCCGCAGCCGATCATCACCGCAAGCGAAGGCAGCCCAACGATCACCGTGGAGACTGTCCTGCCCACAAGGACTGACGAGCGGGCCACCGGTAGCGTTTTGAACCGGTCTATCACGCCTTCGGTCATGTCAGTGGCCACCGCCACGGCCACAGATGCCGATCCGAACAGCGTGGACTGGGCGAACAGGCCCGACAGAAGGTAGGACCGGTAGTCGCCGCCGGGCACCGTGATCGAGCTGCCGAATACATAGCCGAACAGCACGACAAAGATGACCGGCATGAGCAGGCTGCCGATGATGATGTCGGGCTGGCGCGCGCTGCGCAGGACGAACCGCCGGGTGGCCGTGATCGCGTCGCCGACCGCGAAGCGCAGCCGGCACGGCGCATACGCTGCCGGCCGGCACCCGCAGGCTCACCTCGCGCAGGGCCCGGGTTTGACCGAACGATTTGGCCAACCCGTCGGTGCGGATAGCGAAGTCAGTCATCACGCTCCTTGCGTACGTCGTACCTTGTGAGTACAGCGTACGCTAGGACTACAATGTACGCATGTCAAGTCCGGGAGGCGACGATGCCTGATCCTGGAGGCCGCCAGGAGGGTGACGCGCGGCGCGGCCAGCGCGGCGGCCCAGCAGGCCGTCCAGCGCGCGGCCGGGGGCGGCAACTGGGTGACCGGGAACGTCAGCCGCGCGAGCGCGGTCGGGCACGGGGCAGTGACGACGCGCAGTCCTACTGGAGCGGTTACGACATCCTCTGGGGGCCGGCAACCGGCCGGCCCACCGCGCGCCGGAGCCCTCTCGATCGAACCAGGATCGTCCGGGCCGCGATCCGCATCGGGGACACGGAAGGGCTTGATGCCGTGTCGATGCGGCGGATCGCCCGCGAACTGCGCACCGGCGCCATGTCCCTGTACCGGCATGTCCCCGACAAGGGTGCCCTGATCAGCCTCATGATCGACGAGGTCATCGGCGAGGACGAGCTGCCTGCCGCGCCGTCCGGTGACTGGCGCGCTGATCTGTGGCAGGTAGTGAACGGGATGTGGGCAACCATGCAGCGGCATCCCTGGTATCCGGAGGCCGCGATGGAGCGGCCGCCGATCACGCCGAACGGAGTGGCCGCGCTCGAATACGTGCTGAGTATCTTCGATGACTCCGGGCTGGCCATCGGTGACCGGATGGGGATTGTCGCCACGCTTAGCGCCACCGTCACGGCAGTAGCGATCAACGCGGCGGCGGAGGCCCGCACCAGGGCCCGGCTCCAGATGACCGAGGACGAGATGATGTCGTCAGCCGGCGTCTATATCGGCCGCATAGTCGAAAGTGGCAAGTTCCCCCGCTTCAGCGAGCTCATGAGCGGGTTCACGAGCGGCGCGGAGCACCCCGACCCGCAATTTGAGCTGGCGGCGGCGGTCGAGTTGATCCTGGACGGCATCGCCGCCCGGCTTGAGGCGGCCCGGCTTGAGGCGGCCCGGCTTGAGGCGGCCCGGCCTGACGCGGACCGGCCCCTGGCCGTGACGGTCAGGCCCTAGCTGGTCAGCGGAGGAGTGCGAGGACTTCGCCTCGCACGGCGGCCATCGCAGCGTGGTCGGGCGCTTCTCTCAGCGGGGCCTCGGCCGCGGACTGCGCCGCAAACTTGGCCGCGAGGGTGGCGTGGACTACGCCGGGAGCTCCGCGCGGGAGGCCGCGGCGCGAACCAGGATCTCGGACGGGGGCTCGTCCTCGCTGAGAGAGGTCTTCGGCAGGATGCGCGCAAGAGGCGCCGGCAGCCACCAGTTGGCCTTGCCGAGCAGTTCCATCACGGCGGGCACCAGCACCATCCGCACCAGGGTCGCGTCGATCAGCACGGCAACGGCCAGGCCGAGGCCGATCTGCTTCACCGCGACGTTCGCGCCGAGCACGAAGGACAGGAACACCACCACCATGATCGCCGCTGCGGCGGTGATTACCCGGGCGGTGCGGGCCAGCCCGCGGGCCACCGACCCCGCGTTGTCACCGGTGGCGTCGTACTCCTCGCGGATCCGCGAGAGCAGGAACACCTCGTAGTCCATGGACAGGCCGAACAGGATGACGAACAGGAACATCGGCACCCAGGTGGTCACCGGCATCTTCTCCGGGAACCCGAACA
>DAIRVB010000411.1:1684-4808 GCA_036803065.1 Streptosporangiaceae bacterium | reverse complement strand
CCGCCTTCATGCCCAGCCAGCAGCCGACCGCGTTCACCTCGAGGATCCGCCGGAAGTCGGCGAGCGGCATGTCGGCGATGCTGGCGAACTTCAGCACGCCCGCGTTGTTGACCAGCACGTCGAGCGCGCCGAAGGCGTCCGTCGCCGTGCCGACCGCCGTGGCCCAGTCCGCCTCGCTGGTCACGTCGTGGTGCACGTACCGGCAGGATTGCTCGCCGAGCCCGGCGGCCACGGCCGCGCCCCGGTCGTCGAGCACGTCACCGAAGACGACCCGCGCCCCCTCGGACACGAAGTGGCGCACGTGCGACTTGCCCATCCCCCGGGCGCCCCCGGTGATCAGGGCTACATTGCCGTCGAGCCGGCCCATGGGCCCCTCCCGTTCCCTAAACCAAACGCTTGCTTGGGCACGAGCGTAACAGCCTTCCATCCAGGTAACAGCCCGTGCTCCGGAGCCACAGCGGGCGATGGCCAGCTCAGGCCGGCGTGGCGGCGATCCCGTCGAAGATCAGGCGCAGCAGTCCGTCCACCACGTGGTCGGCGCTGAAGCCGCCGGTCCAGCTCCACTGGGCCTGGATCCACAGGACGTCCCTGAGCAGCCGGTAGGTCAGCTTCGCGTCAAGGTCGGCGCGGAAGGCGCCGGACTTCTTGCCCAGCTCGAGCTGGGAGATCCAGATCCGCTCGATCTCCCGCAGGGCCTTGCGCAGGTAGGCGAACCGGGGCTGAGTGCTGAAGTAACTCCAGTCGTTCTGCAGCATCGCGAGGGCGGCCCGGTGCCGGGAGAGGGTGCGGCTGGTCGAGTGCACGATCTGCTCGAGCACGGCGCGGGGGTTCCCGGCCGAGGCGACGGCGGCCCGGTAGTCGGCCAGCACCTCGTTGATGAAGCTCGACAGGATCTCATCGCCGATCGACTCCTTGGAGTCGAAGTGGTGGTACAGGCTGCCGGAGAGGATCCCGGCGGCATCCGCGATCTCGCGGACGGTCGTGGCGCGGTAGCCCTTCTGTGCGAAAAGCTCCCCGGCGAGCAGGACCATATGGGCGCGGCGCTCCGACCGCACGGTTCCGTCGGCTGTTATGATGCCCGCAGAGCGGGCGCTCGCGGGCCTGGTGCTGGCAGATCCGTTCGCCGCGCTGCCCGCGGGCCCGTTCCTGCTGCCGGCCTGGTTCTTCCTCGTACCGCTCACGTCATCATTATCGCAGTTCCGCGCTGACCTCCCTAACGCTTGCTCGGTCGGTTGCCTGGCTACCTTGCGGAACTGCGATAGAACCTGTTCTACTTTATCCGCAGTAATCCCCTCACATTCTGCGAGACCGGAGGTGGGTCGTGCGGGCCGCAGTACTCCATTCGATCGACGACGAAAAGATGGATATCCGCGATGATGTCGTGGCCGTAGGCCCGGGACCGGGTCAGGTCCGGATCCGGGTCCGGGCGGCCGGAGTGTGCCACTCCGACCTCTCCGCGCGCAACGGCGGGCTACCCCAGCCGGTGCCGGCGATACTCGGGCACGAGGCCGCAGGCGATGTGATCGCCGTCGGTGACGGCGTCACCGACCTGGCCCCCGGGGACCGGGTCATCGCCAACTGGCTGCCGCCGTGTGGCACCTGCCCCTCGTGCCTGCGCGGGGAACCGCACCTGTGCATGACCCATATGATCGCGGCCTACATGGAGCCACGGTTCCTCGTGGGCGACACCCCGGTCTTCGGGTTCAGCGGCTGTGGCGCCTTCGCTGAGGAGATGGTGGTGCCGCGGGAGGGTGCCGTGAAGATCGCGGCCGACGTGCCTTACGACGTGGCCGCGCTGGTCGGCTGCGGCGTGATGACCGGCGTGGGTGCAGTGATCAACACGGCGCGCGTCGAGCCTGGCTCGGCCGTCGCGGTCATCGGCTGCGGGGGAGTGGGGATCGCCGCGATCCAGGGGGCGCGGTTGTCCGGAGCGGCGGTCATCGTCGGCGTCGACACCGCCGAGTCCAAGCACGAGGCCGCCCGCCGCTTCGGTGCCACCCATGCCGTCCACCCGGACGACCTGGGCGGCCTGTCAGCTGAGCTGACCGGCGGGGAAGGCTTCGACTACGTCTTCGAGGTGGTGGGCACCCCGCAGACGATCCGGGCCGCGTGGACGGCCGCGCGCCGGGGCGGAACCGTCGTCGTCGTCGGCGCGGGGCGCCCCGACCAGCAGGTCGAGTTCACTCCGTTCGAGCTGTTCTTCGACGCTAAGAAGGTGCTCGGCTCGCTCTACGGCTCGGCCGACGTCCGGCGCGACTACGCCCGGCTGCTCAGCCTGTGGCGGGCTGGCCGCCTGGACCTCGAGGGCATGATCACCCAGCGGCTGAAACTGGATGACATCGACCACGCCCTGGCCGCCCTGGGTCAAGGCGACGTCATCCGGCAGGTCATCATCTACGACTGAGGCGGCCAGCCAGGAGCGGCCGCGGCCGGTGGCGCGCGAGCGCGCCACCGGTCAGTAGGTGGCGCGCCCGCCGCTGATGTCGTAGACCGCGCCGGTGGAGAAGCTGCACTTGTCCGAGGCGAGCCACGCCACCAGTTCGGCGACCTCCTCCGCGCGCCCTAGCCGGCGCATCGGGATCAGGCTGGTGAGATGGGCGAGCACCTCGGGCGACGTGGTGGCGAGCATGGGTGTCTCGATGACCGCCGGTGCCACCGCGTTGACCAGGACCCCGGTCGTGGCCAGTTCCTTGCCGAGGGACTTGGTCAGGGCGATGACCGCGGCCTTGGACGCCGAGTAGGCGGAGAGTTCCGGATTGCCGTCCTTGCCGGCCATGCTGGCCATGTTCACGATGCGGCCCCAGCCCTTTTCCCTCATCCGCGGGACGAAGGCGCGGCAGAGGTTCAAGGTGCCGGTCACGCTGACGGCCATGGTCCGGGCCCACTCATGGTCAGCGATCTCCCACAGCAGCCTGTTCGGGCCGATGACCCCCGCGCTGTTGATCAGGATGTCGACCGGGCCGATGCGCCCGGCGGCATCCCTGACTGCCTCGGCGTCCGTGACGTCGAGCTGGACATCAGCTCCTGGCGCGATGTCCAGCGTCACCACGTCGACCCCGTCGCGGGCGAGACGTTCCGCGCTGGCCTGGCCCAGGCCGCTGGCGGCTCCGGTGACGACTGCGGT
>DAIRVB010000411.1:0-1584 GCA_036803065.1 Streptosporangiaceae bacterium | reverse complement strand
GACGTTCCGCGCTGGCCTGGCCCAGGCCGCTGGCGGCTCCGGTGACGACTGCGGTCCGGGTTGGTCCTGGCACGGAGCCGATTCTAGCCGCAGAATTGAAACGTGTTCTAGTTCCTGCGCAGCCTGATTTCCCAGGTTGGCCACAGTTGCTCATGAGGTCGAGGGGTACTAGCACTCGTATACGGCTACGTCCTAGATTGAGGTAGGAAATGCGGCGGCCGGGCCCGCTGGCCGGCGCAGGACAAGCAGCGGCGGTGCGGCCGCGCCAGCAGGAGGTGCCCGAGCGGATGGCGGTCAAGACCAGAGAGACTGGGCAGCCAAAGCTTCACCGCAACCTCAGCGTCTGGGAGGCCATCGGCATCTCCCTGGCGCTGATGGCGCCGTCGATGGCAGCGAGCATCAATCCGCAGGGAACCGCGACGACAGTTGGCCGGGCGGTGCCGCTGGCCTTCGCGCTGGCGTTCGCGGGCGTGCTGCTTGTCGCCTACACGTTTGTCCGGCTGACCCAGCGGTTCCACCACTCGGGCTCGGTGTACGGGTTCGTCGGGGCGACCCTCGGCCCGCGCGCGGGCGTGATCTCCGGCTGGGCGCTCGCGGGCACATACACGTTCTACGCCGTGACCACGTCGATGGCCGGCGGCCGGTTCGCCTCCAACTTCCTCAACGCGCTCGGGGTCTGGAAGAACCCCCCGACCTGGTCCGGGTTCCTGCTCGGCGCTATCGGGATGCTGCTGGTCTGGTGGATTGCCATCACCCCGGCGCGGGGCGGCACCCGGCTGCTGCTGGCCGCCGAAGCCATCACCGTGGCCTTGATCGTCATCGTGATCGCGATCGTGTTCGGCAAGCTCGCGGGCCATAGTGCCCCGCACGGGCTCGGCGTCGACTGGTCAGTATTCAGCCTCCCTTCCGGCACGCCGCTGTCCACGGTCTTCCTCGGTGTCGTCTTCGGCTTCCTGTCCTTCGCCGGCTTCGAGGCCGCGTCCACCCTCGGTGAGGAGACCAGGCACCCCAACCGTGACATCCCGCGGGCCATCCTCGGTGTCGCGGTCTTCGGCGGGATCTACTTCTTCGTGGTGACCGCCGTCGAGGTCATGGGCTTCGGGACATCAACCAAGGGCGTCACGGCGTTCATCGGCTCGACATCCCTGATCGGTGATCTCGGCACCTCCTACGTCGCCTCGTGGCTGGGCACGATCATCACGGCCGGCGCGATGATCTCGGCGTTCGGCTGCGCCCTGGCGAGCACGGTCGGCGCGTCCCGCCTCA
Source organism: Streptosporangiaceae bacterium (assembly GCA_036803065.1). GTDB lineage: Bacteria > Actinomycetota > Actinomycetes > Streptosporangiales > Streptosporangiaceae > JAWWPY01. The sequence goes on along the minus strand of DAIRVB010000411.1, from coordinate 318 downwards.
TCTTCGCGATGGGCAGAGACGGCGTCCTGCCGACCCGCCTCAGCGAGGTCTCGCCGCGACGCCGGACACCGACCGTGTCGACGGGGGCCGTGGCGCTGGGTGTCTACGTCGTGATCGCCTTCACGTGGTTCATCCTCCGAGGCGACCCGTTCACGCTGTTCCTCGAGGCAGGCACGATCGGGACGCTCATCCTGCTGGTGGTCTACGTGCTGGCCACCGTCGGGATGGTCCGGCTGGTGTTCTTCTCCGGGCAGACGACCGTGCGCAAGTGGGAGATCGCGATCCCGGTCCTTGGCATAATCGTCCTCGGCTACACCC
>DAIRVB010000410.1:2095-4810 GCA_036803065.1 Streptosporangiaceae bacterium | reverse complement strand
AGGTATGGCCATCCGGGGCGGCCGGGCTACACTGAAGCGAGAATAGTAGGACGTCCTACTATTCTCGCTTGCCGGGTACCGGTCAGCTATGCAACCGCTCACCGGCATCGGGGAGGAGCCGTCATGGAGGCGCACGCTCACGTGGAGCCTGCCGTCGAAGGCCAGCGCCGCTGGCAACGCCGGTTCGACCAGGCGCGTCTTCGCGACGCGGACTTCAGCACGCTGTCCGGGCTCGAGGTGGATCCGGTCTACGGCCCGGCGCCGGGCGCCGCGCCTCCTGGTTTTGAACAGATCGGCTGGCCGGGCGAGTATCCCTTCACCCGGGGCCTTTACCCGGCCGGGTACCGCGGCCGGGCCTGGACGATCCGCCAGTTCTCCGGGTTCGGTAACGCCAGGCAGACCAACGAGCGGTACAAGATGCTGCTGGGGGCGGGCGGAGCCGGGCTGTCCGTGGCGTTCGACATGCCGACCCTGATGGGCCGGGATTCCGACGACCCGCGCGCACTCGGTGAGGTCGGCCACTGCGGTGTGGCGATCGACTACGCCGCCGACATGGACGTGCTGTTCTCCGGCATCCCGCTGGCCGACGTGACCGCCTCGATGACGATCAGCGGTCCCGCGGTCCCCGTGTTCTGCATGTACCTGGCGGCCGCGCAGCGGCAGGGCGCGGACCTGGCCGGCCTGGACGGGACGCTGCAGACGGACATCTTCAAGGAGTACATCGCGCAGAAGGAGTGGCTCTTCCCGCCAGCGCCGCACCTGCGGCTGATCGGCGACCTGATGGAATACTGCGCGCGCGAGATCCCTGCGTACAAGCCGCTGTCGGTGTCTGGATACCACATCAGGGAAGCAGGCTCGACCGCCGGGCAGGAACTGGCGTTCACGCTGGCCGATGGCTTCGGCTATGTCGAGCTTGGCCTGTCCCGCGGCCTGGACGGGACGCTGCAGACGGACATCTTCAAGGAGTACATCGCGCAGAAGGAGTGGCTCTTCCCGCCAGCGCCGCACCTGCGGCTGATCGGCGACCTGATGGAATACTGCGCGCGCGAGATCCCTGCGTACAAGCCGCTGTCGGTGTCTGGATACCACATCAGGGAAGCAGGCTCGACCGCCGGGCAGGAACTGGCGTTCACGCTGGCCGATGGCTTCGGCTATGTCGAGCTTGGCCTGTCCCGCGGCCTGGACGTGAACGCCTTCGCGCCCGGGCTCTCCTTCTTCTTCGATGCGCACATCGACTTCTTCGAGGAGATCGCCAAGTTCCGCGCGGCGCGCCGGATCTGGGCGCGATGGATGCGGGACACCTACGGCGCGACCACGCCGCGGGCGCAGTGGCTGCGGTTCCACACCCAGACCGCGGGCGTGTCACTCACCGCGCAGCAGCCCGACAACAACATCGTGCGGACCGCGATCGAGGCGCTCGCGGCCGTGCTCGGCGGCACGAACTCGCTGCACACCAATGCGCTCGACGAGGTACTGGCGCTGCCGAGCGAGAAAGCCGCCGAGATCGCGGTGCGTACCCAGCAGGTGATCATGGAAGAGACCGGCGTGGTCAACGTCGCCGACCCGCTCGGCGGCTCCTGGTACCTGGAGGCGCTCACTGACCGGATGGAGGCCGAGGCCGAGGCCGTCTTCGCCAGAATCCGCGCGATGAGTCCGGACGGCTCGATGACCGGCGGGATCCTGCGCGGGATCGAGGACGGGTGGTTCATGGCCGAGATCGCCGAGTCGGCCTTCGAGTACCAGCAGAAGGTCGAGAAGGGTGAGAAGCGGGTTGTCGGCGTGAACTGCTACCCCGACACGGTCGGGCAGCCGGTGGAGATCCTGCGGGTCAGCCATGAGGTGGAACGGGATCAGGTCCGGGACCTGGCCCGGAGACGGGCCGACCGGGACCAGGCCGCCGTGGACTCGGCCCTGGCCTCGATGCTGGCGGCGGCGCGGTCGGGCGCCAACATGATCCCGCCGATGCTGGCGGCGGCCTGCGCCGAGGCGACCCTGGGCGAGATCTGCGGTGTCCTCCGCGAGGAGTGGGGCAGCTACGCCGAGACCCCGGCGTTCTGACGGCGACCTAAGCGTTCTTTGCCGCGGCGGGCAGTCATTTGTCGTAGACCACGAACTCCGGGCAACTAATTCGATCTGGCTGCCCGCTAACAGGTCGATCCTGACAAGGACGGCTTGCGCACTGACGCTTCGCAGAACGGGCGATTAGATTAATCCTGGCCGGGTAGCTATACGAATCAGCCTGAAGCCCTGGTGAATGTCGTCGCCCCTAGCGGCACTGATGTCATTGACCGACATGTGTGTCATTAGCGGACATGAGCTGGTAACGCGGGCAGGTCAAGACGAATCATAAACGTCTGACGGGGCAAATCCGAATTAAGTGTCACTTTGCTGCGCCCGAGCGCACCTGATCCGAAACGAGGTGCCATGATGCGAAATATCAAATTGGGCAGAATAGCAGGAGCCGCGGTCACGGCTAGCCTGGCCACGGGGGTGCTTGCAGGCACACCAGGCGCGTCGGCATCTGCGAGCACGCCTGCGACGGTGGCGAAGCCGGCCACTACCGCGGCATTCGTTCCTTTTAGCGCTTTTATCAGGGCGACAGCCGGCGCTCAGTACCAGCCCCACAGCGCCGCCGCGGTCCCCAATGCGGCGGCGTTCGACCAGATGCGTTCCTATATCCTCGCCACCTACCGCGGCGTGAAGGTGGCGCACTCG
>DAIRVB010000410.1:0-1995 GCA_036803065.1 Streptosporangiaceae bacterium | reverse complement strand
CCAGATGCGTTCCTATATCCTCGCCACCTACCGCGGCGTGAAGGTGGCGCACTCGAGTATGGCGGGGAAACCTATACAGACGGTACGATCTGGCCACAGATGGGCAGCGGGGCTTTCGCTGACGCAGGCTGGGCCATTGCGGCATTCCAGAAGACCATCTTCTACATTTCACAAAATGCTCCCGGCGGGACCGGAGCCTGGGCTATTTTGGCCCCTGTCGTGACAAATCCGGACTGTTACACAATCAACGTCGTTAACTGGCCAAATGACTCAGGATGGGGAACCTACTTCTACTTCGGCGGACCGGGAAGTATATTGGGAGGTATATGCTGAGCGCGTTTTCGCGCTAATCAACGAGGGTCCGGGTGTCCCATCGGCCAGGATTGGCGGGGACACCCGGGCTGACCCGTTTGCCGGCGTACCCTGAGGAGGGCACGTGTCAATTCGGTGGATAGCGCCGCTGGCCATCGTCACCTTGCTGCTGACGGTTTCGTGTACGCAGCAGGCGGGAGCCGGGGATGCTGGCGATATGGTCGGCTTGTATCCGGCCGTCCCGTTCGGCGCGTTCCTCGCCAGCGTCGCTTCGGCGAGTTATCGGCAGTACGCTGGGCGACCCGGCGCCCGGGTCCGGGACCAGCAGGCGTTCGACGAGATGCGCAGCTACCTGCTGGCCCGCTATCACGGCGCGCGCGCAGTGCGGAGCTACACTGCGGCCGACATCATGTTCGACTGCCTCGCGCAGAACGGCAGCTCGGCGCCCCCGCCGGCGGGGGCGCCGAGCATTCACACCGGATCATCGGCGAGCGGTGCGCCGGCCGCGCAGAAAGGGACCTGTCCGGACGGTAGTGTGCCGGTGCGACGGACCACGCTGGAGGAGCTGGTGCGGTTCCCGACCCTGCGTCAATACCTCGCCAAAAGCCCAGGAGGGTCTGGCGCGCTGCCGCCCACCTGATAGCGCCACGGCGCCGGGCGTGGATGGATGTCCGGTCCACGGCGAGCATGCGGCAGGATGGAGTCATGCAGCAGCCGCGCGACTTTTCGCTCTACGGCGCCGTCGACCTGGGTGCGCGGCAGGCAGCCGCGCAGCGCAGCCAGCCGGCGGCGTCTCGCACTGCCGGGCCGGACGACGGCCCGCAGGGCAGCACCGTGCTCGACGTGACCGAGGACACCTTCAATGTGGAGGTTGTCGAGCGGTCACGGTCCGCCCCCGTAATCCTGGACCTGTGGGCCGAATGGTGTGGTCCATGCAAGCAACTCAGCCCGGTCCTGGAGAAGCTCGCCATAGAGGCCGACGGGGCCTGGGTGCTGGCCAAGGTGGACATCGACGCGAACCCGCAGCTACGGGCCGCGCTGCAGGTCCAGAGCATCCCGATGGTCATGGCCGTCGTTGGCGGCCAGGTCGTGGATGGCTTCCTCGGCGCCATGCCCGAGGCCCAGGTGCGCCAGTGGATCGGCCAGGTCATGCAGGTGGCGGATCAACTTGGCCTGCCCCAGGGCGCGGCGGGCACGGACGCCGGCCCGGATGACGGCCCGGATGACGGCCCGGAGGCCGCCGGCCCGGGCGGACCCGGTGGCTACCCGCCGGGCATGCGCGGCGGCCCTGGCCCGGGTGACCCGGCGGAGCCCGCGTTCGAGGAAGCCCAGCAGGCCATGGAGCGTGGCGACCTCGACGGCGCCGCGGCGGCGTTCGAGCGCGTGCTCGCGGCGTCCCCTGGTCACCCGGTGGCGGCGCTCGGGCTTGCCCAGGTCGACCTGATCCGGCGGGTGAACTCCTACGACCAGGCGCAGGTGCGCCGGGACGCGGCGGAGAACCCGGACGACGTCGAGGCGCAGGGCCGTGTCGCCGACATCGACCTGGCCACGGGCCGCATCGAGGAGGCCTTCGACCGGCTGCTCGGCACGGTCAGGCGGACGTCGGAAGAGGACAGGGACCGGGCGCGCCGTCACCTGATCAGCCTCTTCGAGATCTTCCCGCCCCGCGACCCGCGGGTCGCG
>DAIRVB010000409.1:0-4812 GCA_036803065.1 Streptosporangiaceae bacterium | reverse complement strand
CACGGCGGATGATCCCGTTCCACTCCTGCTCGGTGCCGGGCAGGAAGCCGGGCACATCCACGAAGGTGAGCACCGGGATGTTGAACGCGTCGCAGGTCCGGACGAAGCGCGCCGCCTTTTCCGACGCGTCGATGTCGAGGCAGCCGGCCAGGTGCATGGGCTGGTTGGCCACCACGCCCACGCTCGCCCCCTCGATCCGGCCGAACCCGACCACGATGTTCTGCGCGAAGCCCGAGTGGATCTCCAGGAACTCCCCGTCGTCCAGGATGCGGGCGATCACGTCGTGCATGTCGTAAGGCTGATTGGGGGAGTCGGGAATGAGCGTGTCCAGTTCGGCATCCTCGTCGGTGATCTCGAGGACGGCGGCGGAGTCGGCGGTCCAGCCGGCCGCGAGCGGCGACGGCGCATCGTCCAGGTTGTTGGACGGCAGGTAGGACAGCAGCTCACGGGCGAAGCCGAGGCAGTCGTCCTCGTCCTTGGCCTGGTAGTGAGCGACGCCTGACTTGACGTTGTGCGTGTGCGCGCCGCCCAGTTCCTCGAAGCTGACTTCCTCCCCGGTCACGGTCTTGATCACGTCGGGCCCGGTGATGAACATGTGCGACGTGCCCTCGACCATCAAGGTGAAGTCGGTGATCGCGGGCGAATAGACGGCACCGCCGGCACACGGCCCCATGATCAGCGAGATCTGCGGGATCACGCCGGAGGCGATGACGTTCCGGTAGAAGATCTCGGCGAACAGCCCGAGCGCGACCACGCCCTCCTGGATCCGCGCCCCGCCGCCATCGTTGATGCCGATCACCGGGCAGCCGGTCTTCAGCGCATGGTCCATCACCTTGACGATCTTCTCGCCGTAGACCTCGCCGAGCGATCCGCCGAACACGGTGAAATCCTGGCTGAAAATACAGACCGGCCGACCGTCCACGGTGCCGTATCCGGTGACCACGCCGTCGCCGTAGGGGCGGTTGGCCGCCACGCCGAAATCGGTCGCCCGGTGCCTGGCCAGCGCGTCGAACTCGGTGAACGAGCCGGGATCGAGCAGGGACTCGACCCGCTCCCTGGCGGTCATCTTGCCCTTGGCGTGCTGCCGCTCGACCGCCCGCGCCGAGCCGGCGTGGACAGCTTCGTCCTGCCGCTCCTGCAGGTCAGCCAGCTTCCCCGCGGTGGTGTGGGGGCTGGGCCGTCCCCCGGGGGCCGCCCCGTCCTGCGGCAACCCATTTTCCGCAACGATAGGAGCTTCGCTGGTCATGCCGACAGGGTAGCGGCCGGCCGCAGCCGGTCAGCAGGGCCCGTATCCAGCACGCGCCCGCGATCGTCCGTAACATCGGCCCAATAGGCTGGCCGCCGTGAGCAGCGATGCTGGCAGGCACCCGTACACCGGGGCCGACAGGCATGTGAGCAGGGATGCCGACAGGCAGCAGATGCCCGAGTCGATGCGCCGCGATGTCCGGCTGCTCGGCGATCTGCTAGGCGAGGTGCTGCGCGAGTCCGGCGGCCAGGACCTGCTGGATGACGTCGAGCGGCTGCGGCTGGCGGTGATCGCCGCACGCCACCCCGTCCCCCACCGGACCTCGCATGATGGCGGCCCGCCGGAGGCCGCCCCGGCGGATGGCGCCCCGCATGATGGCGCCCCGCATGATGGCGCCCCGCACGGGGACGGCGCCCTGGGCCCGGCGGATCCGGCCGGTGATGAGATCGCCGCGCTAGTGGCCGGCTGGCCGCTTGATCGCGCCGAGCTTGTCGCCCGGGCGTTCACCGTCTACTTCCACCTCACCAACCTCGCCGAGGAGCAGCAGAGGGTCCGGGCCCTGCGGGAGCGGGACTCCGGCGCGGGGCTGGTCCGCGAGTCGCTGGCGGCGGCGGTCGCCGAGTTCCGCCAGGATCAGGGCACCGAACATCTCGATGACCTGCTCGCCCGGCTGCGCGTGCATCCGGTGCTCACCGCCCATCCCACCGAGGCGCGCCGCCGTGCCGTGGTCACCGCGCTGCGGCGGATCAGCGTCCTGCTGGCGGCGCTCGACCACACGCGCCCTGGTGCGGCCGACCAGTCCGAGATCCGGCGCAGGCTGCGAGAGGAGATCGACCTGCTGTGGCTCACGTCGCCGCTGCGCGACAAGGCCATGGAGCCGATCGACGAGGTGCGCACAGTCATGGCCGCGTTCGACGAGACGCTCTTCGTCGTGGCGCCCACCCTGTACCGCGCGCTCGATGAGGCCCGGCGGGGCCGGGCGGACGCGCACGCCACCCCGGCTGCGTCGGCGGTCCCCGCGTTCCTGCGCTTCGGCAGCTGGGTGGGCGCCGACCGGGACGGCAACCCCTTCGTCACGGCCCAGGTGACCAGGGAGACCGCGGTCATCCAGGCCGATCACGCCCTCCGTGCCCTGGAGAACGCCACCACCCGGATCGGCCGCGCGCTCACCGTGCACGCCGACGCCGCGGCGCCCAGCCCGGATTTCGCCCTGGCACTGGAAGCTGCGGAGACGGCCCACCCGGAACTGCTCGCTGATCTGGAGGCCCGCTCGCCCCAGGAGCCCTACCGCACCTACCTCCTCTACCTGGTGCAGCGGCTCCAGGCCACCCGGCTGCGGCACGCGGATCTGGCCTACGGCAGCTGCGCGGAGTTCCTGCGCGATCTCCGGCTGGTGCAGGACTCGCTGACGGCGGCAGGTGCTGTCCGGCAAGCGTTCGGGGAATTGCAGCATTTGATCTGGCAGGCGGAGACGTTCGGGTTCCACCTCGCCGGGCTGGAGATCCGCCAGCACAGTGCGGTGCATGCCCGCGCCCTCCGGGAGATCGAGGCCGGGGGACCGCTGTCGGCGGAAACCAATGAGGTGCTCGCCACGTTCCGGTCAGCAGGGTGGATCCAGGACCGGTTCGGCGTGGACGCGTGCCGCCGGTACGTGGTCAGCTTCACCCGGTCAGCCGCCGATATCGCCGCCGTCCATGAACTCGCCCGGCATGCCATGCGCAGCGGCAGGCTTCCCGTGCTCGACGTGGTCCCGCTCTTCGAAAGCGGCGAGGACCTCGACAATGCCACCCAGGTGCTGGACGGCATGCTGGCTCTCGATCCGGTGGCGGCCAGGCTGGCGGTCAACGGCCGCCAGGTGGAGGTCATGCTCGGCTACTCCGACTCCGCCAAGGAACTGGGCCCGGTCAGCGCGACCCTGCGGTTGTTCGATGCCCAGGAACGGCTGGCCCGGTGGGCCGCTGACCGGGCGGTGACACTGACGCTGTTCCACGGCCGGGGCGGGGCCCTGGGCCGGGGCGGCGGCCCCGCGGGCCGCGCGGTGCTGGCCCAGGCGCCCGGCTCGGTCGACGGCAGGTTCAAGGTCACCGAGCAGGGCGAGGTGATCTTCGCACGGTACGGGCATCCGGCGATCGCGCACCGCCACCTGGAGCAGGTGACGTCGGCGGTGCTGCTTGCCTCCGCACCCGCGGTGCGGGAGCGCAACGCAGCCGCGGCCAAGCGGTTCCGGCAGATCGCGGACCGGATCGGGGCCCGGGCCCTGCGTGCGTACCGGGATCTGGTCGAGGCTCCCGGGTTCGCGGAGTGGCTGGCCAGAATCAGCCCGCTGGAGGAGATCAGCGCACTGCGGATCGGGTCACGCCCGGCCCGCCGCGGAATTGCCAGCGCCCCGGTGGGCCTCGACGACCTGCGGGCGATCCCGTGGGTGTTCGCCTGGGCGCAGACCCGGATGAACCTGCCGGGCTGGTACGGACTTGGCAGCGGGCTCGCGGCGGTCGTCGGTGCGGCGGGCGACGCCGACGAGGAAGGCCTGCGGGATGCCCAGGAGGCGTACCAGGGCTGGCCGCTGCTCGCCGTTCTCTTCGACAACGCCGAGATGAGCCTGGCCAAGTCGGACCGCCGGATCGCGGCCCGCTACCTGGCCCTGGGCGGCCGGGATGACCTGACCGCCATGGTGCTGGCGGAATACGACCTGACCAGGCGGCTGGTGCTGGCGGTCACCGGGCATGACCGGCTGCTGGCCGACCGCCCGATCCTGTCCCGGGCGGTGACGCTCCGCGATCCCTACGTGGACGCGCTGTCCCACCTGCAACTGCGTGCGCTCGCAGAGTTGCGAGCTGCGCCGCAGGTCAATCAGCGAGCTGCGCCGCAGGCCGATCTGCGGGAGGCACCGGCGGGCGGGCCGCTCGACGGGGAGACTTCCGCAGATCGCGCAGCGGCGTCCGCGCAGCGGGACCGGCTGCACCGGCTGCTGCTGCTCACGGTGAGCGGCGTCGCGGCCGGCCTGCAGAACACCGGCTGACGCGGCCTGCCCCCGCCGGTTAGCCACCGGCTGCCGATGAGTGTCCCATTGAGCGGGTTATGGCGGCACTGTCAATATGTCTAATAAATGGTTTAATGATCTTTTACGGTTTCTGTCGCGCCTGGTAGCAGGCGACGGCTGGCGTCGGCTGTCTGGTGCCCCCGCGCGCGTCGGTCCTGTAGAGGGGCGGCGATTCTTGGCCGGTGTCCTGCGGCGTGGCGAGGGGCGGGGCCGGCTAGCCTTCGCGGCGAACGGGCAGGCAGCTAGCCTGCCGCGATGTGCCCGAGAGCCGGCCCCGCAGGGTCCGCCGCGCCGGAGGTGGGTAAAAATCGCCGTCCCGGCACCGGACCCCAGCCACGATCATGCTGCCGCCGGTCAGCGGTGGGCTGGTGGGCTGGTTACTCTGCGGCTACCGCAGCGGGGACGGGGACAGGCAGGCGGGCAGCGTGGATCCTCTGGAGGTATCCGGCGGTCTGGTGGAGCGTCCGCAGGTATTCGTCGATCAGGTCCAGGTCGCGTCCGTGGTCGTCACATCTCGGGCCAGGGG
>DAIRVB010000408.1:0-4819 GCA_036803065.1 Streptosporangiaceae bacterium | reverse complement strand
CTGCTGGTCAGCCTGCCCCTGTTCCACGTCGGCGGATTTCAGCAGCTGATGATGCCGATGGTCGGCGGGAGCACGCTCGTCTTCACCGAGGGCCGGTCCGATGCCGCCCGCGTCGCCCAGCTGATCGAGGACCAGACCATCCGGGTGTGGTCGGCCGTGCCGACCATGGTGACCCGCGTCCTCGACTACCTCGAGGATCATGACCTCGAACCCCGCACATCCGTCCGGGCCAGGATCCGTGGAATCGGTGGGGCTGCTGGTCCTCGGATAGCATCGAGACCGAGGTGATGTCGCCGGGCTGCCGGCCAGCCGAGCGGAGAGCTTGGAGGCGTGACATGGCTGATCACGGCCATAAGGGACGTGGCTGCGGTCACTGCCACCCAGAGCCATGACCAGCCCGGTGACCGTCCTGGTAAGCCGCCGCGAGACGTTCAACGCTGCGCACCAGTTGCGTAATCCGCGCCTATCAGATGACGAGAACCGGCGCCTGTTCGGGAAATGTGTCAATCTGCATGGCCACAATTACGCACTGGACGTCGTGGTAGCCGGAAAGATCGACGGCGCCAGCGGCTATGTCCTGGACCTGAAGCGGCTTTCGGACGTCATGCACCAGCAGATCATCCAGCACGTTGACCACCGCAATCTGAATACCGACGTTCCGTGGCTGGAAGGACTCATCCCGACGGCGGAAAACCTCGCAGTGACCTTCTGGGAGAGGCTCCAGCGCGAGCTTCCTGAAGGGCTGCTGCGGTCAGTCCGAGTCTCGGAGACCGACAAGAACTGGGCCGAGGTCGGTGATCACCTCTGAGGACCCGGCCCGCCTGGGCCGGGAGTTGCGCAGCCGCTACACAGCTGCGGACCTCCGGGTACTCACCCGCGACGAGGCGCGGCGCTTTGCGCCTGACGAGGGCTGTGATCCGCAGGCCGACGTCACCTTGGCCTGGGAATTGCTGTACCGGCTCGAGCCGGAGCTTTACGAGCGGATGGCCAGCGCGGAACGGCTCCATCCCGGAATAGTTGACTGGCTGCCGCGCAGCGCCGACCGGATTGTCGAGGTCGGCGCCGGCTCAGGGCGCCTGACGCTGGAGCTCATCGACCGGGGACGGGAGGTCGTGGCCATTGAGCCCGCGACCGGCCTGCGCCAGATACTGGAGCGGAAGCTCGCAAAAGCCGAACATGGATACCGCGCCCGCGTGACGCACGGGTTTTTCGACGACCTGCCGGTCGCGAGCGGCTTCGCCGATCTGGTCGTCGCGTGCTCTGTCCTCACCCCCGCCCCCGGCCATGGCGGCGACGCCGGCCTGGCCGAGATGGAGCGGGTTTGCCGGCCCGGCGGCTGTGTCGCCATTATCTGGCCGAACAACATCGGCTGGCTGGCCGCCCGCGATTACCAGTACGAAAGCTTCGCTGGGCCGATGTCGGTGGAGTTCGCGAGCCACCGCGAGGCGGTTGAGATGGCCGGGATCTTCTATCCCCATGCGGTCACGGAGGTCCGCCGCCGCGGCAGCCGGCAGGTCCCGTATGAGGTGCTGGGGATCAATCCGCCGCGCGACCTCGCCTTCAAGGTGATCACACGGTGAAGGTCGCGATCGTTGCGCCGCTCGTATCAGCCATCCGCGAGCCGCAGGGCGGAGGCTCGCAGGCCTTCGTGTCCGACCTTGCGCGCGGTCTGGTCAGCAGAGGCCACGAGGTCCACGTCTACGCGGCCACCGGATCGGAGATACCAGGGGTCACGGTCATCGATACCGGGGTCGATCCGAGATCTCTGGCCGCCACCCTGTACCGGGCGGCCGGCCCGGCGAGCCGCGACCTGGCCCCGGCCGCGTCGGCCTTTGCCAAGGCCTACTCCGCTGTCCGGGAGACCCGGTACGACGTTATCCATAATCACGCCTTCGACGCCCCGGCGATCAGTCTCGCCGCAGGATTGAACGCGCCTGTCGTGCACACGCTGCACCTGCCACCGGACGCGGCGGTCGCGGCAGCGCTTCGCCAGGCCGTCCAGGGCGGTCAGCCCCCGGCCGTGGCCTGCGTGTCCGCGTTCCAGGCGAGCACCTGGCGCGGGGTCACCCGGGTCGACGCGATCCTCCCGCCCTATGTGCCCACGCGTTCCGTCCCCTGGTCGGATGCGGCCGGGGACGGCGCTGTTTTCGCGGGCCGGCTGAGTCCCGAGAAGGGAGCCGCCGAGGCGATCGACATCGCCCAGGCGGCCGGAACCCGGATCGACATCTACGGCGACGTCTACGACGCCGAGTACGCACGAGAACAGGTCGGCTCCCGGCGTGACGCGCCGGGCGTGGCGGTTCATGGAGGAGTGCCCCGAAAATCCATGTGGGCGGCGATGGCCCGCGCAGCGGTCGTTGTCTGCCCGGCGAGGTGGGACGAGCCCTTCGGCATGGCCGCCGCTGACGCCCAGGCGTGCGGGACTCCAGTCGTCGCGTTCAACCGCGGTGGGCTAGGCGAGATAATCGTGGATGGCGTGACCGGCTTCCTGGTCGCGCCAGATGACATCCAAGCGGCCGCGGAGAGCGTTCGGAAGACGACCCAGATCTCGCGCGCGGCGTGCCGCGAGCATGCCGAAAGGCATCTCGACCTGGAACGGAGTCTGGATGCCCATGAGCAGCTCTACCGGCGAGTCATCCGCCGGCGTGGCCGGGCCGCAGTCAATGAGTGACCCAGGGCACTGGCTGGCAGGCCGGGTCGCGATGGTCACCGGCGCCAGCCGGGGAATCGGAGCGGCCACCGCCGGGGCCCTGGCTGGCGCCGGCGCGCACGTCGTTCTCGCGGCCCGTGACCGCGACGCTCTCACCAGCGTCGCCCGCGGCATCCAGGCCGCCGGCGGCGCGGCCACGCCCGTACCCACAGATGTCAGTAAGGTCGAAGATGTCGAGCGGCTGTTTGCCGCCGCCGCGCAGACCGGCCATCTCGCCGCCCTGGTCTGCGCGGCTGGCGTGCTGACGTCCGCGCCGTTCGGCGAGACCACATGGGACATCTGGGCAGAGACGCTTGGGGTCAACCTGACCGGCTCGTTCCTGTGCTGCCGCGCGGCATTCACCGCCATGCGCACGGCAGGCGAAGGACGGATCGTCAACATCGCCTCGCTCTCGGGCATCTACGCCACCGAGAAGTTCCCTGGGCTGGCCGCCTACAACGTCTCCAAGTACGGGGTCATCGGCCTGACGGAGGCGATCGCCGTAGAAGGCAGGCCGCACGGCATCAGCGCCATCTGCGTGAGTCCGGGCGCGGTCGACACTCAGATGCTGCGCCGGGCCAATCCCGAACTTCGTCCGGGCCTGACACCCGGTGATGTCGCGGAACTGATTCTCGCGCTGCTGGATAGCCCGCTAGCCCCGGCCAGCGGGGCGAACATCCCCCTTTTCTCCAATGCCTAGGCGAGGTTAGGCGAGCAGCCCGCGGCGGCATTCATGCCTCTTTTTTCCCCAACGACCACAGGTCCACCTGCTCGTCGGCGAGCAGTCGACGAGCAGGCCGGGCTCGCACGGCCACCAGGCGCGCAGCCGCTGCCATCTCCGAGTCGCGGTCCAGTTCGGGGTCACCGCCGCGGTCGAACCCGACCGCCGCCCGCACCAGTCCGTTGACGAGGTAGAACCCGACCAGCCTTCCTTCCTTCAGACTCCCGCGGACCACGAACTCATCCCACTTCGTGGCATGGCCGACATACTCGAGCTTGTGTTCGTACTGATCTGACCAGAAGCTATGGATGTAGTCATAGGGAGCATCCGAGCCCAGCATCGATCTCGCCGCCGCGGCACCCTGCTTCTCAGCGTTGTTGTAGTGCTCGACCCGGACCCGGCCGAACACCGGATGAAGATGGTTCGCGACATCGCCGGCCGCATAAACATCGGCGGCGCTGGCCCGGCACAATTCGTCGACCAGAACACCGTTATCCTGCGCGATCGGCTGACCCGTGACGGCCGGCACCACGGGCTCAATCCCGATACCAGCCACGGCGAAGTCGCATGCCACGCGAACGCCGCTGGCGGTCGTGACCGCCTCCAGCCGCTCGGTCCCTTCGAACGCGGCCACCTGATCTCCGGCGAGCAGCTCGACGCCGTTCGCGCGGTGGATGGCACCGAATAGTGCGCCGATTTCCCCGCCCGCCGCCCGCTCAAGGGGGAACCGGCCGGGAAAGATGGCGGTCACGTGGACCCCGAGCTGCGTCAGCGAGGCGGCCACCTCGGAGCCGATGAAGCTCATGCCCACTACTACCGCGCGCCGGCCCGCCACAGCTTTGCCCTTGATCGCCTCGCAGTCAGCGACCGTGCGTAGGTAGTGGACGCCAGGCAGGTCAGCCCCCGGAAGCTCAAGCCTCCGGTTCTGTCCACCCGTGGCTATCAGGACCTTCTGGTACCGCAGCTCCTGGCCCGAGCCGAAGAGCACTGTATGCGCGGCGGTATCGATGACCGCAACACTGGACCCAACGAGACGGTCCACGTCGTGCTCCTCATACCAGCTGGCCGGCCTGACAGACCAGTCCGCGAGATCCTCCTCCGACCGCAGGTATGTCTTGGAGAGCGGAGGCCGGCCAAAGGGGACGCCCGGTTCCCGGCCGATAACGGTGACCCGGTCCCGGTAACCCTCCTCCCGCAGGGTTACAGCGGCGTTGCCCCCGGCCATGGCGCCGCCGACGATCACAATTCCGGTCCCGCCCGCACCCTGAGGCATCTGATGCATCTGCCCACCCCGGGGCCCCGAGAAACCCGCTGCCCCGCGGCCAGGCGCGGCCGGCCGTTCCTGCGGTCACTTGGCGAGATCGCGACCAGTTCGCGCAGCTCCAGCCGGACCGGGGCTGGTTTTGAAG
>DAIRVB010000407.1:0-4832 GCA_036803065.1 Streptosporangiaceae bacterium | reverse complement strand
CCCCTCGACGACCGACGGGAAGGCGAATACCGAGGCCGCCCGGTACACGGCGGGCAGCGCTTCTTCGGCGACCTCCGGCACCAGCCTGACCCGGGACTCCAAGCCCAGTTCGGCGATCCGCGCGGGAAGCTTGTCCCGGAAGTTCGGGTCAAAGTAGCCCACGATGACCAGCGACACGTCCGCCGGCATCGCCGCCAAGGCCCGGAGCAGTACACCGTGATTCTTGTGCGGCCGGTGAGCCCCGACAGTCAGGATGAACCGCTCCGGGAGCCCGTATCGCTGCCGGGCGGCCGCCAGGGCGCCGTCCGTGACGGTGGTGAATGGACGGGTGTCGATTCCGTTCGGGATCAGGGTCGGGTTCGGCGCGGCCGGATAGTGCCGCCGTATCTCGGCCAGAGTCGCCCTCGTCGGCGCGGTGACCGCTGCCGACCGGCGCAGCATCGCCTTGGTCGCCACCTTGAGGCCGACCTGCCGGTGCCAGCCGCCGGCGTGGCTGGCGCTGCCCTCGATGATGCAGTCATGGATGGTGACTACCATCGGGCAGGGGCAGATGAGGGGCGCGAACAAGGGATAGGGCACGTAGAGCACGGCGGCGCCCGCATCCCGTATCAGCTGGCCGAGTTCCCGGCAGCGATGTACTGCGCCCAGCCGGATGTCGGTGCCGAGCAGTTCCGCCCGCTCGGACAGCCCCGCCAGCGGGAACAACTGGGTCCGCGACGGGTTGACCAGGATCCGCAGCGCCAGGCCGTCCCCGCTGTGCCCCATGTGCTCGGCAAGTTTCATCACCGACCGGGCGAGACCGTGCGCGCCGGGTATGCCGTTAAGCCTCGCGTCGACGAGGATCGACCGCTGCCCCGTGGCCATGTCCGCTCCACTCTCGTTCCTGCGCGAAGCCCCGGGTTCAGGCCGAGCCCGCGGCGCCCACCAGCGTGCTCGTCGATTCCGGTAGGGAGACTATTGTGCAACCGCCCCTGATGATTGAAGCCGGCGGCCTCACCAAGTCGTTCGGTGCGGCCCGGGTCGTGACCGGACTGGACATGGGCGTGCCCGCGGGCGCCGCCATCTGCCTGCTCGGGCCGAACGGGGCGGGCAAGACCACCATCGTGCGGATGCTCACCACCCTGCTGCGCCCCGACGCAGGCTGGGCCCGGGTGGCCGGCCACGACGTAGTGGCGGACGGCGCCGCGGTACGCCGGCACATTGGCCTGTCCGGCCAGTCCATATCGGTTGACGAGTGCATGACCGGCCGGGCCAATCTGGTCATGATCGGCGAGCTTGGCCGCCTCACCCGGCGGCAGGCAAAAGGGCGCGCGGCTGACCTGCTGGCCCAGTTTGACCTGGAGCACGCGGCCGGGCGGGCGGTCCGGACCTACTCCGGCGGAATGCGGCGCCGCCTGGACCTGGCCGCGAGCCTGATCGGCCGGCCTAGAGTGCTGTTTCTCGACGAGCCGACGACGGGGCTCGATCCCCGCAGCCGGCTGGTCATGTGGGGCATCATCCGCACACTGCTGGCCGAGGATGGCGTCACCGTGCTGCTGACCACCCAGTACCTGGAGGAAGCAGACCGGCTGGCGGACCGGATCGCCGTCATCGACCATGGCCGTGTCACCGCCGAAGGCACGGCGGCCGAGCTCAAGGCGAGTGTCGGCGGGGATCACCTCGAGGTAGCCGTTTCCGCGGGCGCCGACCAGGGCCGGGCCATGACGGTCCTCGCACGGCACGCCTGCGGCCCCGTTCGCTGGGCCGCCCGGCAGGGCCGGTTCGAAGTCCCGGTCATACCCCGCGCGGGGCTGGTCACCGACGTTGTGCGGAACCTCGACGCGGAGGGGATCGCCGTAGACGATATCGTCCTGCGCCGGCCATCTCTCGACGACGTATTCTTCGCGCTCACAAGTCATCAGGCCGTCCCGGAGCCGAGAAGGCCCGGCAGCGGACGGGCCGAGGTCACGGCGGAGGAGGGCTGGGCGGCATGACCCGCGCCATCACCGGTGATCTTCCTGTTCTCCCGGCCAGCGCCATCTCAGGGCCTCCTCCCCCGCTGGGCACGATCCAGGTCGGCGCCCGACGCCTGCGTTGGGCCCTCAATGACGTGTGGGTGCTGACCCGGCGCACCCTGACCCGGATGATGACCACCCCGGAGCAACTGCTCAATGTCACGCTCCAGCCGCTGTTGTTTGTCCTGGTGTTCAGCTACGTATTCGATGGTGCGATCGTGCTTCCGCATCATGGCAACTACCGCGAGTACCTCGTCGCCGGCATCTTCGCCGTCAACATGGGAGGGACCGCCCAGGGGACCGCTATCGGGCTCGCCGTCGACCTGTCCACGGGGCTCATCGACCGGTTCCGGTCACTGCCCATGTCGCGCGGGACGGTGCTGGCTGGCCGGACCCTGGCTGACCTCATGCTGACCCTGATCGCTACCGCCGTGACCGCCGCGAGCGGCCTCATCGTGGGCTGGCGGATTCACACGGACATCGGCCGCGTAGCGCTGGCCTTCGGGCTGGCCATGCTCTTCGCCTACGCCGCGGCCTGGGCAGGCTCATGCGTCGGCATGCTGGCCCGCAGCGCCGAGGCCGCCCAGGCGATAGGCCTGATGGTGCTGCTGCCCGTGTCGCTCACCTCCAGCGCCTTCATCTCCACCGCACGGATGACCCCCTGGCTGCGCCACGTCGCCGACTGGAACCCGGTCAGCGTGCTCGCGGCCGCTTGCAGGCAATTGCTGGGCAATCCCAACCCGGCAGCAACGACCCCCGCGTGGCCCATGCAGCACGCAGTGCTTGCTTCGGCCCTGTGGTCGCTGGTCTTGATCGCGGTGCTGGCACCCTGTGCGGTGTGCCTCTACACGCGCCGGGGCCAGCGATGAGGCCCGCTGCGCGCGGGCCGGGGGGCATCGTTGAGATCTGCGCGGGGAGGGCGGCCGCGGGCCCGTTGTCATGCGCATCCTGATCGTCACCGATCAGTACGCCCCGATGGTCGGTGGCGTCCCCACTGTCACCCGAGCGCTCGCCACCGGCCTGGCCGAGCGCGGCCACGCGGTCGCGGTCCTCGCCCCGAGCCAGGACTGGCGGTCCGGGACCGGGAAGGACGGCGGGGCCGTTGTCCGCTACCTGGGCTCGTTCCCGTGGCCGCTGTATGACGGCCAGCGGGTGGCCGCCCCCATCGGCGGCATCCGCGGCCTGTTCGCCACCGTCCCTGATGTGGTGCACATCCACTCCCCGCTGATGCTCGGGGTTCTCGCCCAGGCGAGGGCACGCCGGATGGGCATACCCGTCGTCTACACGAACCACTACCTGCCGGCGAATGTGAGCACCGCGCTGCGCCGCAGGCTCCGTGCGTTCGACGACTCCTTCTATGCCTACGTGATCGGGTTCTCGAATCGTTGCGGCTATGTCACTGCTCCCAGCGCGACCGCGCTCGGCCTGCTGCGGGACCGTGGACTGCGCGCGCCGTCCCGGGTCATCTCCAATGGCGTAGACGCCGGGACCTACTCCCCCGGTCCAGCGGACGAGCGGCTTCGCCGCCGCTACGGCCTGCGGCGGGACACACCGCTCATTCTCTCGGTCGGCCGTCTCAGCCCGGAGAAACGCATCGATCTGCTCATCGACGCGGCCGCCCGTCTCACCCGCGAAGCCCAGGTGGTCATCGCCGGCTGCGGGCCGCAGGAAGCCGAACTGCGGGCCAGGGCGCACCAGCGGGGCCTGGACGGCCGGGTGACCTTCCTCGGCTTCGTCCCCGAGACTGAGCTGCCCAGCCTGTACCGGCTGGCGGACATCTTCGCGATCGCCTCCGAGGCGGAGTTGCAGAGCCTCACGACGATGGATGCGATGGCGAGCGGCCTGCCGGTGGTGGCCGCCGACGTCTATGCGCTCGCGGAGTTGGTGCGTCACGGGATCAGCGGATTCCTGTTCCGGCGCGGACGCGCGGCTGAGATGGCGGCGTACCTGGACGCGCTCGCTGGGGATCCGGGACTGCGCCGCGCCATGGCCGCGGCCGGCTCGCGGATCATCGGCGCCCACGAACGCCACTGCACACTGGGGGAATGGGAGTCGCTCTACGGCCTCCTGGCCCGGACTGAGAACCCTGTGAGGCAGCGTTGACTCCCACGGCGGAAACGGCGGAAACGGCGGCAGCGGCGGCGGGCAGCCGTGTCCTGCCGCCCTCCCCGGTGCCACTGCTCTTCCTCATCGCCGACACGGGAGGAGGGCACCGGAGCGCCGCCCGGGCGGTGGGTCAGGCACTTGAGCTGGCCTACCCGGGACGGTTCGCTCCCGTCCTGTGCGACCCGCTGGGCGGTCCAGGCTCGTTCCGGCCGCTGCGGTGGATCACCGGCCTGTACGGCCCGTCGGTCAGGCTGGCTCCGTGGATATGGGGGGCCATCTACCACGGCTTCAATTCCCGGCCCGCCATGAGGTGGCTGCGCCGGGCGGTATTCCCGCTCGCGGCCCGGCCGGTCGCCGCCGCCGTGGCGGCCCATCACCCCGCAGCCATCGTGTCCTTCCACCCGCTGACCGCCGGGGCGGCGGTCAGCGCCCTGGACGGCAGGCCGGACCGGCCGCCCGTGGTCACCGTGATTACTGACCTGGTCACCGCGCACCTGTCCTGGCGCTGGGTCCAGGTGGACCGGATCGTCGTGCCGTCCGCCGAAGTGAGCTGGCACTGCCATCGCGGCGGAATCGCCCCGGACCGCTACGTGGAGATCGGGCTGCCCGTCACCCCCGAATTCGTGAGCGGCCCGCTGAGCGCCCACGAACGCCGTGCCGTGCGCCACTCGCTCGGCCTGGCCAGCCGGGAGTTCCTGGTCGTCGTGACGGGAGGCGCAGAGGGCTCAGGTG
>DAIRVB010000406.1:0-4832 GCA_036803065.1 Streptosporangiaceae bacterium | reverse complement strand
CGGACTGCTCACACATGCGACCGCGCGGGCTTCTCGCCCGCGGGAGTGGCGGCAAGTCTGCCCGCCATTTGTCACAACCCTACCAGCGGCCCCCTTGTTCCCCCCGGACGGCTGGGATCCTGGCGCCGGGCGGGGCAGGCCTCACTCGTCGCGCTTCTCGAAGTGGCTGATGGCAATGAGCCCGGCGATGAACGCGACGACCATGGCTATCAGCAGGCCGAGTTCGGCCGAGCCGATCGTCGCCTGGTTGCTCAGCAGGAACAGGATCCGCCTGATCACGGCCACCAGGCCGACGATGATGAACGGCTGGGCGACGAGCCGGTGCGCCTGCAGCGACAGCACGACCGTGTGCACGATCTCCACCAGGATCAGCACCAGGAGCACCCGGTCCAGCAGGTTGATGGCCGCGAAGGAAACGGACTGATGCACCGCGTCAACGGTGAAGCTGATCACCCCGGAGATGATCAATGTCGCGGCCAGGACGATCAGCACCACGCCCACCGCGATGGTGAGGAAGTCCTGCGAATGCTCCAGCGCCCATATCGACCCGTTCACCCCGCGCCGCCGGACCCGCGGCGGGTTGGCCGTCATGTCGCTGCTCTCACTGGCGTCAGGCAAAGGTTCCATGGCTCACTGTCCGGCTGGGCCGTCATGACACCGGCGCGGAGACTGCCTGCGTTCGACGGCACGGGCAGCAGTCCTGTCGTTTTGTGCCTGCGGGTATTAGACCAGACGCAGGCCGGTCGCGCCCCGAGACTGGCCAGCGGCGGGTGGCCGGAGCGTGGCCCACCGTGAAAGCGCGGATCACTCCCCGGCTGAGCTCACCAGCGTGGCCGCGTAGTCAGGCACGAATGTCTGCATGTCCCGCGGCACGCGCACGTAGCCGCGGGACGCGGGGCGTGGCGGCAGGGACAGCGGCAGCCGCTGAACGTCGTGGTACGGCAAGGTCGTGAGCAGGTGCGCGATCATGTTGATCCGCGCCCGCCGTTTGTCGTCGCTGTCGACCACGTGCCACGGGGCCTCCGGGATGTCGGTGTGGATGAACATCTCATCCTTGGCCCGGGAATAGTCCTCCCACCGCGTGATCGACTCCAGGTCCATCGGGGAGAGCTTCCAGCGCCGCATGGGATCCTCCAGCCGGGACCGGAACCGGGTTTCCTGCTCTTCGTCGCTGACCGAGAACCAGTACTTCCGCAGCAGGACACCGTCCTCGACGAGCAGCCGCTCGAAGATGGGGCACTGGTGCAGGAACCGCCCGTACTCCGCCTTCGAGCAGAAGCCCATGACGTGCTCCACCCCGGCCCGGTTGTACCAGCTCCGGTCGAACAGGACGATCTGGCCGCCTGCCGGCAGGTGCTCAACGAACCGCTGGAAGTACCACTGGGCCTGCTCCCGCTCGGTCGGCGCGGGAAGGGCGGCGATCCGCGCGATGCGGGGGTTCAGGTACTGGGCGACCCGCTTGATCGTGCTTCCCTTGCCCGCCGCGTCGCGGCCCTCGAAGATCACCACCACCCTGGCGCGCTCGGTGCGCACCCACTCCTGCACCTTCACCAGCTCGGCCTGCAGCCGGTAGAGCTCGGTCTCGTACAGCTTCTTGGGCAGCCGCTCCGGGCGGCCTGACCTGCTCAACGCGCGCTCCGCGCGCCGCGCCTTCGCCGTGCCGTCCTTGTGCGCCACCTCGCAGCACCCCCTCATGGCCGAGTCAACCACCGGCTCAGGCTGGTGGCGAGCCCTGGTTCCGGCATTCACGGGATATGCTGCCGCCAGATGATTGCTCATCGTATGCGATCAATTACGAGACGTAGCTGGCGGGCGGCCAGCACGGGCGCCGCGCTGGCCATGGCCGTATCGTCGCTGGCGGCTCTCCCTGCTGGCGGCACCCGGGCCGCGGCCACCGGGCCGGGGCAGCCAGCGGCCCGGCTGACCGGCGCCCCAGCGGCCCGGACCGTGGTGAGCTTCACCTTCGATGACGGCGACGCGGACCAGATGACGGCGGCCCGGGTGCTGCACAAGTACGGGCTGGATGGAACGTTCTACATCATCACGGGCGCGGTCGGGGCGCCCCAGTATGTGACGCTCGCCGACCTGCACACGCTCGTGGCGGAGGGGGACGAGATCGGCGGCCACACGGTCTCGCACCTCGAATTGCCCCATGTCACCGCCGCAGAGGCCCGCCGCCAGGTGTGCGACGGGCGGGACACCCTCATCAAGTGGGGATTTCACCCCACCTCATTCGCCTACCCCGGCGGGGTGTACAGCCCAGCGGCCGAAGCCATCGTGCGGGAATGCGGCTTCACCAGCGCCCGGACCGTCGTCGGCCTCCGCTCGCCGGGCTGCCCTCAGTGCATCGCGGCGGAGACGATGCCGCCCAAGGACCTCTACGCGGTCCGCGTTCCCGGGCAGGTGGATGGCAGCTGGACGCTGGCCACCCTGGAGAGCCTCGTCACCGGTCTCGAACGCCGCGGTGGCGGCTGGCTGCCGCTGGTCTTCCACCATGTCTGCGATACCGCTAACTGCGCCAGCCGGAATATCCGGCTGTCCGTGGTGGACGCCTTCGCGAAATGGCTCGCCGCGCGGCGCGGCGTCGGTACCGTGGTCGAGACCGTCGGCGAGGTCATCGGTGGCCCGGTGCGGCCGATGGTCACGGCGCCTGCGGCGGGGCGGCATGGCGTCACGAATCCGTTGCTGGAAGTCCTCGGCAACCCCGGCGGGGTGAACCCGACCAACGAGGCCCCAACGAAGTCCGCCCCCTTCCCGCTGTGCTGGATGAAGGGCGACTACGGCCGCAACACGGTGACCTGGCAGCGGATCCGGGGCGGTCACGACAGCCCGTGGGCCATCCGGCTGACCATGATCAGCCACCGGAGTGGCGCCGCCACGCTGATCCAGCAGTTTGATACCGGCCAGTGCTCGATCCCGGCCGTCGCCGGCCAGTCCTACGATCTGGGCACCTGGTACAAGTCGACCGCCACCACGCAGTTCTCGGTCTATTACCAGCTACCCGGGGGCCGCTGGCTCTACTGGACGTCCAGTCCCTTCTACCCGGCGACCACGCAGTGGGCCGATGCGACCTGGACGACACCGCCGCTCCCGTCGGGCGGACGCGGGCTGAGCTTCGGGCTGAGCCTGGCCAGCAAGGGCTCGCTGCTCACCGACGAATACCGCATCCGCGCCACCCCGCGCAGCGTGACCAGGGGGATCCTGGACGTCATAGTCCTGGTCCTGCTCGGCGGGGGCGGTGCGGCGGCCGTGGCGCGGGCGCTACGGCGGCGGCGCCGTGGCGCGGACAGCCTCAGCCGGAACGGCGCAGCGGCGAATGGCTGAAGCCCTCGTCCAGCAGCCGGTAGCGAACGGCGAAGGAAGCCGCTTCGAGCCGGGAATGCACGCCGAGCTTGGTGAGCAGTGACTGAACGTGGGTCCGCACCGTGGCGGGCGAGACCCCGAGCTTCCTCGCCATGGCCGCGGTATCCAGCCCCGCCACCAGCAGGGCCAGGCACTCCCGCTCGCGCGGGGTGAGGAACCCGGCGAGCCGGTGCGCGTCGTCCTGGTGCGGCAGCGGCCGCTTCCTGATGCCCTTCGGGACGTCCACGACCACCTCACCGCGCAGCACCCGGTCAATGGCCTCGGTCAAGGCCGAGACCCCCCGGGTCTTGTGCAGGTACCCGGCGGCCCCGACGTTCAGCGCCCGCCGTACCCCCTCGGTGTCGGGGTCCGCGCTGAGCACCAGGACCTTCGTGTGCTTGCTTACGGCGATCATCTCGGCGATCGCCTCGATGCCGTTGTCCCCGGCGAAGTGCCGGTCTATCAGGCACACATCCGGCTGCATCCGCTGGACGGCCTCGATGGTGTCGGCCACGCTGTCGGCCACGGTGACCTCGTACCCGCGCTGGACCAGCACCGCGGACATAGCGTCGAGGAACACGCTGTGATCATCCCCGACCACCAGGCTGGTCACCGTGCCCGCCCGCTCATCCGGCCGGCGGCGCGGCAGGACCTGCCCGGACCGGAATGACGATCCGTACCCGGGTACCGCCTGCCTCAGGCTCCTGCACTTCGATCCGCCCGCCGCACGAGTCGAGCAGTGAGCTCACCACGCCCAGGCCCAGCGAAGCGGTCCCGGGAGGGCCGCTGCCGAATCCTGGGCCGTCGTCGGTTACCACGATGACCGCCTCCGGGCCCTGAGCCAGGCCCTGTTCCTCGCGAACCTCGACCTCGACCTGGCCGTCCGGGCCCGCCGCGCGCGCCGCGTTGTCAACGACGTTGGTCAGCACCCGCCAGAGCAGCGCCGCGCTCGCCTCGACGCCCACGAGAGGCCCGGGCAGCAAGATCACGGATGCCTCGTGCGCGAACCCGGCCAGCTGCGTCACCTGGCCGGTCAGCGCGCCCAGGTTGATGGCGCTGACCTCCTCAACCTCGTGGCTGTCCGGAATCTCGCTGCCGATGATGTCGAGCATCCGGGTCATTTCCATGGAGAGCAGCTCCATCCGGAAGCCCGAATCGTCGGGCAGAACGACATCCCCGCGCACCGCCTCGACCAGGTAGGACAGGGTCGTCATCTGGTGCCCGAGATCATGAAGCAGGCCCCGTGCGGCGCCATCCGACCGTCGCCGGCCGTAGCTGTGCCGCCGGTCCGCTGACGATTTCATCGTGATGCCCCCCTTCCCCGCCCTGAGTAGCCAGGGCAGCGCATAGCTGACCGGCGGGGATACCGGGGAAACGGACGGCCGTCATTTGGCCGCCACCGCGCGGGCCATCTGCTGGCCCATAGACATCATCGAGCTTCCGCTCACCCCCGGGCGGACCTCAGCACGTGAGGGCCAGTCCCAGCAGTC
>DAIRVB010000405.1:0-4833 GCA_036803065.1 Streptosporangiaceae bacterium | reverse complement strand
GTCTTCTCCGTGACACCCGTCCCGGAGAAGACCGCGGAGCAGATCCTCGGCGCGGTCCGGGCGCTGTTCACGGCACAGGTGATGTCGCACGCCGGGCACGCCAACGTCAGCGCCAGGCTCGGCGGCGACCGGTTCGCGCTGACCACAGCCGGCGTGGTCCGCGAGCTGACCCACGCCCAGCTGGCCGTGGTGAGCCTGGACGGCGAGGTGCTCGCGGGTGCCTTGGCCCCGGAGAACGCGGAAATCGTGGCGATGCACTCGGCCGTTTACCGGGCACGCGCCGATGCCGGGGCGGTTATCCACACCCATTCCCCGGCGGCGACAGCGTTCGCGCTCGCGCACCGGCCGCTGCCATGCCGTACCGAGCCGCTGCTGCGGTTTGGCCAGGCCGAGCCGGTGCCCGTGGTGCCGTGGGGGCCGCGCGGCTCGGATGTCTCGGTCCGCGGCATCGCCCGCACGCTCGAGCAGTTCCCGGGAACCAGCGCGGTGCTGCTCGCCAACCACGGGCTGCTGGCGTTCGGCGCCGACCCGATGAGTACCGCCCGGCTGGTCATCGCGATCGAAGAGAGCGCTGAGGCGGAACTCGCTGCCGCGGTGATCGGCGGGGCAGCAGATTTTCCGGCCGGCGCGCTGGACGCGGTCCGCGCCGCAATGCGCCCGGCCCGGTCACCAGGGCACCATCATTCTGGCGGGCACCACTAGAGTCCCCGCGGCAAGGACCCGGTGGTCAGGGGCCGCCCGGACGGCCGTGCGGCTGCCGTCAGCGGCAGGTGCAGCGGTTCTCGGGCGGGACGTCGGCGAGGGCCTCTTCCACGTGCTGGCCGCAGCCGGTCCAGGTGATCTTCTTGCAGCGGTCACAGACGGCAGGGCTGCACATCAGGGTCCTCCTCGGTCGGTAAGATCGACTCCTAATAATACCGGGTGGGGTATTATGGCGTGCCTTGCCGGGCTGCGTGGTGACGGCCGTCCGCTCAGAGGGGTGGGCGGGTGATGTGCGCCAGCAGGTCGCGGGCTGCGCCCCGCGGCGGGACGGCGCCCCTCCTCCCGGCTCACCAGCGCGGTCGCGGCCAGCTCTGCGGGGCTCAGCGGCTGGCGGCGCCGCGCCCACGGGTGGTCGGGGCGGACGACCACGACGAGGGTGTCGTGCCCGATGACGCGGCTGCGCAGCCCTTCGGGCGCCCGGGTCCCTCGACGAATCCCAGGTCCGCGCTGCCCTGGCGGACCTGCTGGGCAACGGTTTCGCTGTTCGCGGCGGTGAGCACGATCTGGGCGGGCTGCCCGCCGTGGTGCTGCCCGGCTGCCTGCAGGGACACCAGCCAGCCGGGCAGCAGCTGCTCGGCGATGGTCAGGCTGGCGCTGACCCGCAGCCTGGTGTGGTGGTCATTGCGCAGTGCTGCCAGCCCGGCGTCGAGTTCGCCGGCCACGGCGAGCAGCCGGGCCGCCCACTCCGCGGCGACGACGCCCTCCCGGGGTGAGCGTGGATCCGCGGGCTGTCCTGGACACCAGGCAGACTCCGGCCCGCGCCTCTGCGGACCTGATCCGGGCGGACACGGCTTGCTGGGTGATGCCGGCCTGGCGTGCGGCGGCGTTCAGGCTTCCGGTGCGGGCGACCGCGAGCAGCACCTCTAGCTCGGCCAGCTGCGGTATCCGGGCGCTCAGCGGCATTTGGCCACTTTAGCCAGCTGCGGCAAGCCGGGTTTGCAGTCGCTGCAGGGTGCGGGCGGTGCGTGCGGCGCGCCGGGCCCACCAGGGCCGGGGGTCATGTCCGCCGATGGGCTGCTGGGCGGAGTGCAGTGCCGCCCACCGGCCGGCGTGGCTGCCCAGCCAGCCCAGCGTCGTGCTGGGGTCCTGGTCGAGCATCGCCCGCAGCGTGTACCGCCGCTCGCCCACGCGGTACCCGAGGCCCGCCGCGGCGGCGGCCTCGCGCAGGTCCGCGCCGGTGAGCAGGATGCCGGAGCGCACTGGCGCGACCAGCGCGTCGAGCAGCTGGTCGCGGCTGTCCGCGGCCGTGACCGGCGGCGGGGCCATGCGCAGCGCGAGGGGAAGGGCGCGCGGGGGCGCCGCCCGCCTCGCTTCCCGGCCGAGGGCGGAGAGCGTGAGCTGCGCCCACCCGGCCAGCGACGGCGCGCCCAGGCGGGTGACGGCGGTGAGATAGCCGGGTGCCCACGACCACAGATGCTCGAAAAGCAGCGCTTCGCGGGCGTGCCGCAGCTGGTCACGGGTCGCCTCGCTCCGCGCCGCCATCTGCGCGTCGCTGAGTTCTGCATACAGCATGAGCAGTGCGCCGAGGTGATCCGCGTCCTGGGGCGGGGGCAGGCCGATGGCCCGCCAGAACCCGGCCACCCGGTCCAGTCCCTCCCCGCCGAGCTTGCCGTGCTCGCCAAGGTGGATCGCGGCGTGCGGTGGCGCGGCGAGGACGAACACGCCGGTGTGCTCGGCCGCGGTCGGCGCGGGCAGCCCGAGGCTCTCTGCTACGGGGTGGCAGCAGGGCGGCGGGCTGGCCGCCACCGCCCCGAGTGCTCGCAGCAGTTCCACGCTGGTGCTCGCCGCGCTGGTGCTCGCCGCGCTGGCGCTCGCCGGGCTGGCGGCGATAGGGCGGGCCGTCATGGGGCTGGCACGCGGTAGGTGCTGGCGGCGGGCCTGAGGGGGCGCATCAGCCAGGGCGGCCGGCGCAGCGCGCCCGGCGACCCGTGCCCGGCGGGGCGGGTGAGCCGCAGCCATTCCTGGTACACGGCGCGTGCCTTGGCAGTGTCGACCGCGATGTCCCCATGGCGATCGCGTGGCCCGGCTGGCCGCACGGTGACCGCCTGGTGCCAGCAGTGCATGCCAGAGATCGGGTCAGGGTGAACAGGGAATGTGAGGTTCTGGTGCACGCCGGTATCGCTCCACCAGATCCGCTGGCTGTCCGGGTCACTGGATGCGTAGGGTGCCACGGATGCCCGGCGCTCCATGGCCCACCCGTCGTCGCCCCGGCGCAGGTCGACGGTGGCCATCATGGCGCGCTGGCCGGGCTGGCCTTCGAGCCGCCAGCGTCCCATGTGATGGCTGCAGGCGACCACGCCGGGCCGGATCCCCTCGGTGATCCACGCCTTGGCGACGAAGTAGCCGATGGCGGTCTCGACCCGTACCAGGTCGCCGGTGCGCGCGATGCCGAGCCGCCCGGCGTCGCCCGGATGGATCCAGACCGGGTTGGTGTGCGCGAGCTCATCCAGCCACTTGGCGTTGGCGGACCGGGTGTGAATCTGGGTGGGCAGCCGGAATGTCGACAGCAGCACCACCTGGTCAGCCGCCAGGTTGTCCGGGTGGACGTGGCTCTTGATGTAGCCGGGCAGGGCATGCTCCGGCCAGCCCCAGGCCGCGAGCGTCGGGGAGTAGAACTCCAGCCGCCCGGACGGGGTGGGGAAACCCCGGCGCACCGTCCCGTCCACCTCCACCCCCACCGCGCGCCGTCCCTCGCCGTCCGGTTCCGGCGCGCCCGTGGGCACGATATTTTTACTCAACGGCTTCGCGGTGCCGGTGTAGACGCGCCCTGCCGGGGTCACCCGCACGTCATCGAGTTCCCCGGCGGGCACGGGCTGCTCGTACAGCGCGCCCTGGCCGGACGTGATCTCGAAGGCGCCGTAGCGGCGCATCCACTGCAACGGGGTCAGGCCCTCGGCGGCGGCCCGCTCGGGCAGCCCAGGCACGGAGTTCTCGAACATCCAGCCGTAGTACTCATCGACAGTGAGCTTCTCCCCCGGCCGTTCGCGTGACTCGTGGTGCTGGCGGATGCCGAGCGAGCCGTCCGGGTCGATCCGCCAGGACAGCTCGATCCAGAACTCGTTCTCCTCCCACACCTCGCCCGGGTTCACCTGCCGGCTGTCAGTGATGGTCTCGCCGAGACGCTCCCGGGCCGCGCGCAGCACGGGCTGCCGGAACCCGATCCACTGCCCGTCGTACTGCTCGTAGGAATGCGTGTCGTGCCGCTCCGGGCCGTGCCCCATGGGCAGCACGTAGTCGGCGAAGTACGCCGACTCGTTCCAGGTCGGGGTGAGCGCTACGAAGCAGCCGATCTTGCTCTCGTCGGTCAGCACCTCCATCCAGGACAGGCCGTCCGGGTTGGTCCACACCGGGTTGTAGACCCGGATGAAGTACGTGTCGAGCTTCCCCCGCCCTTCGTTCAGGAAGTGCGGGAGCAGGAACGACATCTCGTTCTGCGCCAGCGGGTACTCCAGCGGCCAGGTCAGGTCCTGCCAGACGCCCGGATGCGGGGGAGTGTGGATCGGCTGGGGCACGAACTTGTTCAGCCCGTTCGGGAACACCCCGCCCTCGGTGGCGACCGCCCCGAGCAGCGCCGAGATGAGGAACAGGGTGCGCGCCACCTGCCACCCGCCGAGATTCCCGGCGGCGGCCGACCGCCAGACGTGCGCGGAGAACCGGGTGCCCGCGCCCGCGACGACCTCGGCCACCTCAGCCAGCACCGCCGCGTCGATGCCCGACTCCGCGGCCGCGTACTCGAAGGTGAACCCGGCGTAGAGGGTCGCCAGGACCTCCTCGAACGTCTCGAAGGTCACCGGCCGGTGCGGATGGCACGCCTGCAGGTACTCGGCCCAGTTCCACCACCGGCGGACGAACTCCCGGTCATACCGGCCGGTGGCGATCAGATGCTGGGCCACGGCCAGGTTGATGGCCGCCTCGCTGCCCGGCACCGGGGACAGCCAGTGATCAGCGTGGGTGGCGGTGTTGGACAGCCGGGTGTCGAGCACGATCACCTTCGCACCACGGGACCGGGCGGTGGTTATCCGTTGCGCATGGGGGTTGAAGTAATGGCCGGCTTCCAGGTGGGCGCTGATC
>DAIRVB010000404.1:0-4833 GCA_036803065.1 Streptosporangiaceae bacterium | reverse complement strand
GACCTGATCGTGCTCAACCCGGAGGAGGCCCACGCCGGCGGTCCCCCGGCGGAGGCTTCCTGGACGTACCGGGCCCTCTACCCACGCCCGGACCTCATGCGCGAGATCATGGCGGAGTTCCCCGGAGACGGGCGCACGATGCCCCAGTTCGGGGGCGACGTCGTGCGGGACCGGGAGGTCGCGGCGCGTCTCCGCCGCTTCCACAAGCTCTCGGAGCCACCCGAATCGAGCATGCTCGAACGAGAGGCGTATCTCGCTGAGGCACTCGTCTTACTGGTCGGCCGTCACGCTGCGCCCGCGCAGGTGCCCAGATCTCCCGGCCGGGAGCGCAGGGCGGTCCGCCTCAGCCGGGAGTACCTGGAGGAGCATGCGGAGGAGAACGTGACCCTGCAAGCCCTGGCCGGGCTGGCCGGCCTCAGCGCCTTCCACCTGTGCCGCGTCTTCCGGGAGGCCGTTGGAATGCCGCCCCATGCTTACCAGACGCAGGTTCGGGTGCGGCGCGCCAAATCTCTCCTGAGGGCCGGGCTGCCGATCACCCAGGTCGCTGCGGAGGCCGGCTTCTACGACCAGGCGCACCTCACCCGGCACTTCAAGCGCATCGTAGGCCTGACCCCCGGCCGGTACATCAGGGATGCCACCACCTGACGCTCTGGGGATGAAGTGAGGTGTCGCGCCGTGCGGGAAGCGGCCCAGAGCAACCGTTCTGGCTCGCTCGGGCCGGGCCCGGGCCCGCGCTCTATCCTGGGCTCCCGGCCCGCAGATAAACAGCATTAACTGCGCAGACATACGCAACGATTCACTTCTGCCAATCCGGCACCCAGGATCGCGGCCGGGGCGCTGGACGGTCCCGCCGCACGGAAGGTGTCAGGGATGACGGAGACGAGCACCGACTGGATCGAAGGCCTGGTCAAACCGCTGCTGGTCAAGCCGGGTTCGACGGTACGGCTGACGAAGGATTTCGATCCCGGCTACCTGTCCCGGACGAGACCGCACGGCAGGAACTGCTACGGGCGAAGGCGGAACTGGAGGCCGAGGCGCCCCCGGGAACCCCGCAGGACCCGGTCGAGGCGAAACTCGCTAAACGGTGACTGCCTGGCGAGCATGAGCACTGCCCGCTACAGTCGGCGTTCCGCTTGGTATGTTTCCCGTTTGCCCCGGCCGGAGGGCGTGGGCGCCGGCCCGTGAAGGGCCCGGGGTCGGCTGGGGGTGCTGTGAAGGGGAGTGACACGGATGCGTTTTGCTGACAAGACGGTCCTCGTGACCGGTGCGGCGCGCGGGCTCGGCGCGGCCATGGCGGTGGGCTTCGCCCGTGAGGGCGGGAACGTCGCGATCATCGACCTGCCCGGAAGCCTGGGTGGCGAGGTGGCGCAGCAGATCAATAC
This sequence comes from Streptosporangiaceae bacterium, assembly GCA_036803065.1. GTDB lineage: Bacteria > Actinomycetota > Actinomycetes > Streptosporangiales > Streptosporangiaceae > JAWWPY01. The sequence continues at coordinate 3,451 of DAIRVB010000404.1, read as the reverse complement.
CTCGGGCGTGGCCGGGAGCGCCTTCTTCGTCCCTTGTGACCTGGCCGACCTTGACCGCACCGCCCAGATCGTGCGGGGCCTGGCCGGTGCGCACGGCGGGGTCGACGTCCTGGTGAACAACGCGGCCCTCTTCCCGCGGAAGGAGGTCGCCAACTACACCCTCCAGGAGTGGCAGGACGTTCAGCGGGTCAACGTGGACGCGGCGTTCGTGTGCGTGCAGGCCGTGCTGCCCGAGATGCGTGCCGCGGGATTCGGCCGGATCGTCAACATCTCCAGTGTCACGTTCTTCGGCGGGACGCCGTTCCTGGCGCCCTACGTCGCGTCGAAAGGTGCCCTGGTCGGCCTGACCCGCGCGCTGGCCAGGGAGTGTGGTCCGGACGGGATCACGGTCAACGCCGTGGCGCCGGGGGCCTTCCCGACGGCGGCCGAGGCGATCCACCCCGATCCGGAGGCCTACAGCGCCTCGATCCTGGAGCGGCAGTCCGTCAAGCGCCGGGGGGTGCCCGAGGACATCGCCAACGCGGTGCTCTTCCTCACCGCCCCGGAGTCGTCCTTCATCACCGGGCAGTTGCTTGTCGTTGATGGTGGCTGGGTAATGCACTGACCGCGGGCCCGGTGCCCCCGCGGGATCCTGCTGGTCAGCTTCCGTCGTCCAGCGCGTACCGGAGGTACCGTTCGGCGGAGCGCCGGACCGCCGCCGTGCCGTCAGCCTCGATGACGCGCCCCCAGAATGAGCCGTAGACGCGCTCGAACGGATAGGGCTCGAGCAGCGACAGCCCGCGCCGGATCACCCGCGGCCGCTCGGGGATCAGGTTCGGGTAGCTGCGCATGAAACTCACCCACCGCCGGTCCGCGACGACCTGCACGATGTCGCCGGAGAACAGCGCGCCCCCGCCGTCCGGCCCGGCGGCTCCTGGCCGGCCAGCCCCGTGCTGGCCAACCTCGTGCTGGCCAACCCAGTGCAGCACCTGGCCGCCGTCGAAGTGGGCGCCGACATTGATCAGGGTCAGGCCATCGCCGATCTCGCGGGTTTCACCGTCCCAGAAGATGACCGAAGGGTCGGGCCGGGCGACCCATTCGCGGTCGGCGGCGTGGATGTACACCGGCGCGTCGAAGGCGTGCGCCCACTCGATCATGGTCCCGTAGAAATGCGGGTGGCTGATCGCTATGGCGCTGATCCCGCCGAGCGCGCGGACCTGGGCCACCAGGTCGTCGTCGAGGTAGGTGATCATGTCCCAGAGCACGTTCCCGGCCCCGGTCGCGATCAGCAGGGCGCGCTGGCCGATCGCGAACGCCGGGTCGGCGCCGACGCCGGTCACCCCCGGCCCTTCGGCGGCGATGCGGGCCCGGTGCCCGGCCGCGGTGAGCGCGGCGAGCGTCGTCCATTGCTGCCCGTCCCAGCCGACGTACTGGCGTTCGTCCAGGCAGACCGGGCAGTCGCTGCGCGGCTCGGCGTACTGGATGCCGCAGGTCCGGCAGATAGGCAGGTCGGTGCGCATGTTCCAGATATACCGGACGGAAGCGCCGGTTACCCGATCCGGCGCAGCCCCCGGGGAAACCGGTGCAAGGACTCCCAGCCGTCCTCCGTCACCAGGACCAGCTCCCCGGTCTGCACACCCGCCCGCTCGTCCTGGGTGATGACGTTGGGCTGGATGACCACGGTCATCCCGGCGGCGAAGGTGAATTCCGCGGGCCGCCGGTTTTCCAGGTCCGCTCTGGTCAGCACGGGCGGCAGGTAACCGCCGCCGTAACCGTGGACGAGATCGTCGTAGACGGTGAACCCGGCGGCGGTGATGACGCCAGCGGCCGCGACCAGGTCATCAGCGGTCGCACCAGGACGCAGCCGGGCCGTCATCGCGTCGAACGCGGCGTCAGCGACCTCGTGCAGGTCCCGGTACAGGGGCGACGGCGGCGACCCGACACTGAACGTGCGCAGCAACTGCCCGGGATACCCCCAGTAACTCGCGCTGACCTCGCAGCTCAGCGCGTCGCCGGCGTGCAGGGGGCGCTGCGATGGCCACTGCGCGGGCACGCACTGGCTGGGCCGGGCCATGGCGGTGGCCGCCAGGTAGTGAATGTGGGTGAGCCCGCCCGCCGCGATGTACGCGCTTTCCAGGATGGCGCAGGCACCCGCCTCGGTCAGGCCGGGCCCGGCTTCCCGGGCCAGCGCGGCCACGGCGTCATCACTCATCCGGGCGCCCGCCCGCAGCCACTCCAGCTCCTCGGCGGACTTCACCAGCCGCAGGCGGGTGTACTCCCCGTCGAGGAACTCAACCTGGCCGGCGGCGGCCAGGAGCCTGTCGTGCGAGCGCGCGGGCACCGGGCCGATGACCCCGGTCCGGCTCCCCGCCGTGGCCCGGCTGGCCAGCAAGGCCAGGCCCGCGGCCAGCGCCGACCCGCCCCCCGGGCGGACGTCCGCGTCGGGCGCGAGCAGGCGCGCGTTGGGAACGTGGTTGTTGTAGCAGACGAAGAGCACATCACGGTCCCCGGGGGAGACGATGACCGCCGCCTCACGGGTCACCGGCCAGCCCGTCACCCACTGGATGGCCGTTCCGGAACGGTCCGCGCCGTAGAGGAGGGCGTGATCGATCCCGCGCCCTTGGAGCAGGCCGGCCAGCGCGCGGCGGCGGCGCTCCATCTCGGCCGCGGTGAAGGCCGGGTACCAGGATCCGGGCGGTCCGGAGGCGGGCCAGCCCGGGATGGCACGGGGGTTCACCGCCTGGCGGCCAGGGGGGCTCTCAGCCGCGCTCAGTGCTTAGCCCAGTACTCGCCGGATTCCTTGGTCGCCGCCATGGCCTCGGCCGTCTCGAACCCGGGGGCCAGCGAGGCCGACGTCCCCGCCAGCACCTGGTGATGATCGATGTTGAGTAGCCGTAGCCAGCTCTGCTGGCCGAAGGTGAGCGCGATGAAGTAGCCGAGTTCCACGAGTTCCGGCTCGGTGAAGTGCTGGTGCAGGCGTTCCCAGAGGGCGTCCTCGCTGGGCTGGTGCCAGGCGATGGCCTCGGCGTAGGCCAGCGCCGCCTTCTCCCGGTCGCTGAACCGGTCCGACTTCTCGAAGTTCAGCAGGTCGTCGTACTTGGCTTCGGCGAAGCCCTGCGCCGCGGCCTGCACCGACCGCTGATTGCCGCAGTACTCGCAGTTCACCGAGCGTGAGATGTAGACCCGGCAGAGTTCTTTGATCCCGTGGTCGCAGACGCCCTCACGGAAGACGTCGTTCCAGGAGCGGGCGAACGACCGGAAGCAGGCAGGCACGTGCGCCCTGATCGCCGAGCTTTCCGGCCGCGGCGTGCCCTCGCGCTGGCATCGCTCCATCTCGGCCCGCATCTCGTCGTCCATCTGGTCCAGGGGCGCGTAGCTGATGCGCTGCTCGTCTCCCATGTGACTGCCTCCCGACGCCGTCGCCTGCCCGCCGGGCACCGTCCCGGCCAGCTCAGTGTTGGCCAGCCCAGTG
>DAIRVB010000403.1:0-4834 GCA_036803065.1 Streptosporangiaceae bacterium | reverse complement strand
CGCAGTCTCGCCGCGAGCTCGAGCAGGCTGAACGGCTTGACCAGGTAGTCGTCGGCCCCGGCGTCCAGGCCACGGACCCGGTCACCGACCTCGTCGCGGGCGGTGAGCATCAGCACCGGCACCCAGATACCCGCCTCCCGCAGCCGCCGGCACAGTTCGAAGCCGTCGAATCCCGGCAACATGACATCCAGGACGATCGCGGCATAAGGATTCTCGGTCGCCATCCACAGGCCCTCCGGGCCGTCCCCGGCGACGTCAACGGCGTGACCCTCTTCCTCAAGCGCGCGCTTGACGAGCCGCGCCATCCGCAGCTCGTCCTCGATCACCAGCACCCGCATACCAGCGAGGTTACGCAGCGTCAGATGTGAAAACGATGAGAATCGCCGGGGGCGGATCCGCAGATGTGAAGCCTCACATAGTCCTCTCACGATCGCCTCATCAGGGTGGGCGCACGATAAAGCAGTCGGGCAGGAACCGGGCCCGGCAGATACGGAAAGGAAACGCGACCATGGATTCCGATCGTGAGTACCGCGGAGGGCAGGAGGCCCTGCCTGGCGTCGGCGGACCACCTCCGCCCGGGGGGCGGGTGCCGCTGCCAGGATTCGGCGGCTCGCTCCCCGGCGAAGGACGGATGCCGCTGCCGGATTCCGGCGAGCCGGACTGGGCCGACAGGCCGGTGCGGGCACGTCGCGATGGCATTCGCCGCGTCCGGCGGATGTCGAACTGGACGCTGGCCGCGCTGATCGTCGGAACCGGGGCCACCACCGTGGCGCTGGCCCAGCACGCCTTCCCCACCGCGGCAACGACGGCAGGCACGTCCACCACGGCCGGGGTTGGCACCGCAGCGACAACGCATGGGGGAAGCGGGCCGCAGGTGACCCACTCCGTCGCGACGACCAGTGGGTCGGGCGTGGTCACGACAACCACCACCCACACCGCGAGCGGCAAGACCGTCGTGACCCACGTCCGGCACGTCAAGCCCTACCACGACAACTGACGACAATGACGACTTCAATGTCCGAGCTGACCGCACCTGAGTCGTGGCGTCGCATCAGCACCGGCGACAGCGTTGTCGCCGTTGCTGAGCGTGCCGCACTTGGGACCAGCGCGCGGCTGGCGGTGTGGCCACCAGAGAATCTCGACGGCGCCCGGGCGGCGATCGACGACGTCCTGGCCGCGCTGGATCACCAGGCCAGCCGGTTCCGGCCGGATTCGGAGATCTCCTGGCTGCACCGCAGCGACGGCGGCCGCTACATGCTCAGCAACGGGCTCGCCGAGGCGGTCAGCGTCGCGCTGGCGGCAGCGCAGTGGACCGGCGGCCGCACGGATCCCACGGTCGGCGACGCCCTCATCTCGCTGGGCTACGACCGTGACTTCGCCGCCATCGATCCCGAGCGGCGTGAGCCGCACGGCTCACCAGCCCCGGCACCCGGATGGCGGATGGTCAGGCTCGACGGCCCCATCCTGCACCTGCCGCCCGGCGTACGGCTCGATCTGGGCGCCACGGCCAAGGGCCTGGGATCCGACCGCGCGGTCCGGGCGGCTCTCGCCGCGGGCGGGAACTCGGGAGGAGTGCTGGTCAGTCTCGGCGGCGACATCGCCACCGGCGGCACGCCGCCCCGTGACGGCTGGCCGATCCTGGTAGCGGACGGGCCGGACCCGGCTGGGTCCGCAGCTGCCCAGCTTGTCCGGCTGCCCGGTGGCGCGGTGGCGACCTCGTCGATCACCTGCCGGCAGTGGCGGCGGGCAGGCCGCGTGCTGCATCACATCGTGGATCCCAGGACCGGGCTGCCCGCCGACGGGCCATGGCAGACGGTGAGCGTGGCCGCGGCCACCTGCGCCGACGCCAACGCCGCGGCCACAGCGGCGATCGTGGCCGGCGAACGGGCCGAGGAATGGCTGGTCTCGGCAGGTCTGCCCGCTCGGCTCGTCTCCCACGACGCAGATGTGCGATATGTCGGCGGCTGGCCGGGCGACGACGGCGGGCGCATCAACGTCCCGTCCGGCACCCACGTGTACGGCGGAACACGACCTGGAGGTGTGCGATGAGCGCGACGGGGCTTATGCCCGCATTGTCGGGCCCTTGGACTCTGACGGGTAACTCTGCGCCGGGAGAGTCTGTAGATGAAGTAGTGATCCGCAGTACGGATGCCCAGCAGGACAGCAGTCTCCGCGGCGGAGCACGGCCGGGGGGTGTGCGATGAGCGTGGCTGCCGCTGCGGCAGGCTCGCAGGGTCTGTGGCTCGTCTCGCGGGCCAGTGGCCTTGCACTCTTGGTCCTGTTCAGTGTCGTCATGGTGCTGGGCGTGGCCGCGCGCCTGGGCTCGGCGCCGCGGCGCTGGCCGCGTTTCGTCGTTCCCGAGGTGCACAGGACGCTAGCGCTGTTCGCGGTCGCGTTCCTGGCCCTGCATGTCGTGACGGCGATCCTGGATCCGTTCGTCTCGATCGGCTGGGCCGCCACCGCGGTGCCCTTCGCGTCCGGCTACCGCACGCTGGCGATCGGCCTGGGCACCCTGGCCGTCGACCTCGGCGGCGCGGTGCTGGTCACCAGCCTGGCGCGGCGGCATCTGGGCTACCGGTCATGGCGGGCGGTGCACTGGCTGGCCTACCTGGCGTGGCCGGTCGCGTTCGTGCATTCCCTGACCGCAGGCAACGACCTGGGGATCTGGTGGGTGGCGCTGGTCGAGTGGGGATCCGCCGCTGCGGTAGCCACCGCCGCGCTCGCACGCCTGTTGCAGAGCATCAGGCATACCACGCCAGCCAGCCCGTTCTCGGATACCTCTGACCTGTTCACCACGCAGAAAGGGGCCCTCCGGTAATGCGGGCCCACGATGACCTCCGGCATCAGCCGAGCCAGGCCGGGCAGGCCGCACAGGCCACCCCGCAGCGGCCTGATCACCTCCCCCGCCTGCTGCCAACCGGCTTCGCGGCCGGTCCGGCCCGCCTGGCCGAGCACTGTGCCCGGTACGGCACACCTCGGTCATCCAGCCTGGACCGGCGGCGCAGGGAAGCGCTCATCGAGGAGGTGGAACGGTCCGGGCTCACCGGCCGGGGCGGGGCCGGGTTCCCCACCGCGCGGAAGCTGGCGGCGGTCGCGGCCCAGCGCTCCCCCGTTGTGGTGGCGAACGGCACGGAAGGCGAGCCTGCGAGCGCGAAGGACAAGGTCCTGCTCGCCCGGTCGCCGCACCTGGTGCTCGACGGGGCCGTGCTGGCCGCCGAGATGGTCGGCGCGAGCCAGGCAGTGATCGTCGTGCATCACTCGGTCCGTGAGATCGTCGATGACGCGGTCGCCGAGCGCAGGCGGGCCGGATTCGACCGGGTCCGGACCCGGGTGGTGACCGCTGCCGACCGGTTCGTCGCCGGTGAGGCCAGCGCCGTCGTGCACTGGATCGAGGACGGCCTTCCTACTCCCACCAGGAAGCCGCCACGACTCGCCGAACGCGGGCTCGGCGGAAAGCCGACGCTTGTGCAGAACGTCGAGACCCTGGCGCACCTCGCGCTCATCGCCCGCTATGGCGCGTCCTGGTTCCGGGCGGTCGGCACGGCGGAGGAACCAGGGTCGATGCTGGTCACCATCCTGGGGGCAGTGCGTGAGCCGTGCGTGCACGAGGTCGCGATCGGCACTCCCGTCCAGGAGGTGCTCGCCCTGGCCGGGGGCGCCTCAGCGCCGCATCAGGCCCTGCTGCTCGGCGGCTACTTCGGCACCTGGGTCGACGCGGCCGCGGCCGCGTCGCTGCCCTTCTCATCGGCGGGCCTGGCCACCCTGGGCGCGAGCGTCGGCGCCGGCCTGATCGCGGCCCTGCCCGGCGACGCCTGCGGCCTCGCTGAAACCGCCAGGGTGGTGCGCTATCTCGCGGACGAGTCGGCCGGCCAGTGCGGCCCGTGCCTCTTCGGCCTGGACGCGATCGCCGGCGAATTCCTGCGCCTCGCCGAAGGCGGCACGTCTGATCTCGGGATGCTGCGGCGCTGGCTCGGCCAGGTCGACGGACGGGGTGCCTGCAGCCATCCCGACGGCACCGTACGGCTGATCCGCAGCGCCCTCGCCGCCTTCAGGCCGGAGTTGGAACAGCACGCCCAAGGCTGGTGCCGCGCCACCGGAACGGCCTGCATCCTGCCCGTCCCCCCGCGGAGGCAGCGATGAGGACCGGCTCCAAGCTCCAGGTCGACCCCATCGCCTGCGACGGCCGTGGACTGTGCGCCGAGATCCTTCCCGAGCTGATCACCCTCGACGACTGGGGCTTCCCGATCATCCGCGACCGTGTGGTGCCTGACCGCCTGCACGAGGAAGCCCGCGAGACGGTCCGGATCTGCCCCAAGCTGGCCCTGCGGCTCGAAGGCCCGCACTAGCGAGGACCCAGACGGCATCTCTGGGTCCTCGCCCGGGTTGATCTCACTTCGCGGGCCGCGAGTCCTACCGGAGGCCAGGCAGGACGGCGGTGTGCTCGATCCGCACGGCCTGAAGGGCGCCGGGGTCAAGGCCGAGCAACGCCAGGATCGTCGGGGCGATCTCAGTCGTCCCGACCGGAGCGTCGATCACCCGGCCGTGCCCCGCGCCGGGCGTCACCACCAGGATCGGCACATTACGGTCCTGCTGGCCGGCGCCGCCGTGCTCGGCTATCTTGGCCTGTCCGCCGGTGTAGACGACGCCATGCTGGGCGACGCCGAAGACGTCGGGGTGCCGGGGATCACTGCTGGGGACGCCGAAGTACTCCGCGGACGCCCCGCCCGCGTAGACCTTGCTGAGCCCCGAGGCCGAGACCGTGATGGGGTTGCCGCCGATGTTGTTGCCGCCCGCGGTGTGCGAGAGCAGGTAGGCCTGCACGAAGTCGGCGGCG
>DAIRVB010000402.1:0-4835 GCA_036803065.1 Streptosporangiaceae bacterium | reverse complement strand
TTCCTGCTCGAAGTGCTCTCCGACTTCCAGATCAGCATCCCCGAGATCGGCACGATCAAGGCGGAGAGCCCGCCGCTCGTGGTACTCACCTCCAACCGGACGCGTGAGCTGCACGATGCCCTGAAGCGGCGCTGCCTCTATCACTGGATCGGTTACCCGCCCGCCGAGCGCGAGCTGGAAATCGTGCTCGTCCGGGCGCCGGGAGTATCCGAGACGCTGGCCCGCAAGGTGGTCGCTGCCGTCAACCGGCTCCGGGAACTGGATCTGGCCAAGCCCCCCGGCGTCGCCGAGACGATCGACTGGGTCCGCACCCTCGACTTCCTCGGCGAGACCGACCTCGGCGCACAGATCGCCGAGGACACCCTGGGTGCCGTCGTGAAGGAACGCGACGATCTCGACGTGGTGCGGGGCAATCTGGAAGAGATCACGTCCGGTGCCTGAGCGCGCTGCTTTTGTTGGCGTGCTGGTGGACTTCGCATCCGAGCTTCGCTCATCCGGGCTCGCCGTAGGTTCCGGGGACGTATTGACCTACTGCGAGGCGATGGCCCCGCTGGACCCGACCGACCTGCTGGACCTGTACTGGGCCGGGCGCACCACGCTGGTCACCCGGCGCGAGAATATCCGGGTTTACGACGAGGTGTTCCGGAGGTTCTTCCTCGCTGAGGGCGATCCGATCCGGGAGATGCTCACCCTCAAGGCGCAGGTGACGGCCGAGGCCACGGCGGTGCTGGAGGTCCCGGCCACCGATCTCACCGGAGACGGGCATGAGGAGGAGGCCACGCTCGGCTTGATGGCGTCAGATGCCGAAGCTCTCCGGCACAAGTCGTTCGCCGCCTGCACTCCCGAGGAACTCGCGGCGGTGCGGCGGATCATGGCCCGGATCCGGCTGACCCCGCCGAAGCGACGCACCCGCCGGACTGCGGCCGGGCGCTCCGGACGCTCCCCCGATCTGCGCAGGACGGTGCGGGAGTCGATGCGCATGCACGGCGAGCCGGCCGAACTGTACTGGCGCAGGCGCAAGGTCCGGCTGCGGCCGCTGATCCTGATCCTCGACGTCTCCGGCTCGATGGCCGACTACTCGCGGAATCTCCTGCAGTTCGCGTACTCCGCCCAGCGCGCGGCGGCGAAAGTCGAGGTGTTCTGCTTCGGCACCCGGCTCACCCGGGTCACCAGGGCACTGGATCACCGCCGGGCGGACGACGCATTGGAGCGTGCCGCCGCAACGGTGTTTGACTGGGAGGGCGGCACCAGGATCGGTGATTCGCTGGACGCCTTCGTCAAGGACTGGGGGCGCCGGGGCCTGTGCCGCGGCGGGATCGTGGTGATCTGCTCCGACGGCCTGGACCGAGGAGATCCGAGCGTCCTGGCCACGGCGATGGAACGGCTGCGGCGGCTCAGCCACCGGGTGGTGTGGATGAACCCGCACAAGGGCGATAATCAGGACTTCCGGCCGAGCACGCTGGGAATGATGGTGGCTGCTCCGCATATTGACCTGACGCTGTCCGGTCACGACCTGAGCAGCCTGGAGGAACTCGCGGCACTGCTGCCCAAGCTGAGTTAGGAGCTGCACGGGTGAGATGGAGCGTGGGGATCGAGGCCGAGGGCGACCGGGTGCTGTCGCGGGAGGAGATAGTCGAACTGGCTGACGCGGTAGCCGCGAGTGCCGGGATCGCCACCGGGATCGGGACCAACCGTTACGGCGCCCAGCTGATCGTGCAGGCCGACACGCACGACGAGGCGGTGGAGAAGGCCACCGGGGAGTTCACGGCGGCCGTAGCCAAGGCGGGACTCCCGGCGTACCCCGTCGTGCGGGTCGAGGCCGTCAACGAGGAAGAGGACGCGCTCGGATGATCCGGCTGGGCTCGCTGGCCGGCTACCCGTTCGAGGGCCCGCGGGTGCTCGGCGGATGGACTCCGCCGGCGGTGTCAGCGGTCTACGCGATCCTCTACAAGCCGGACCCCGACACGAAGCCGGACCGGTACGCGGTCATCTACGTGGATCACTCCGATGACCTCTCGGCCGAGCGCTTCCCGTTCCAGCACCCGCGTGCGCACTGCTGGGTACGGCGGGCCGGCTCCCGCTGGAAGGTATACATCTGCACGTACGAGGTGCCCGGCGGCGGGCCGCCGCACCGGGAGCTGATCACCCGCGAAATCACCGCGGTCTACCACCCGCGCTGCAATTCCCAGCAGTACGACCAGACGTGGAAGGACGAGTGGATCGGCGGGTACGCGGCGCCGACGACAGGCCCGCTCACCAAGCGCGGCCCGGACGATTCCGGGCCGCGCTAGGCGCGGGGCGTTACCCCCGGGGCGCGAAGCCGACGGCGTCGTGCAGGCGCGACCGGCGCCGGCCCGAGGCCGGCCGCGCGGGCTCCGGGTGGGCCGGCTGCTCGGGAGCGGGGCCGACTCCGACGACGATCTCCTCAGCCATCCCGTACAGCAGCGGCAGCGCCCCCGCCACCACTCCACCGGTCCGGTTGATGTGCCCGACTCCGGGCCCGATGAGCTTGGCGTGACCCACGATCGTCCGGACGATCTCCGCGCTCTCCTCGAGATTCCCGGCGATGCGGGTGAGCAGCGTCCCGACCCAGAACAAATAGAACGCCAGGCCGGCGATCAGCAGGACGATGTCGACGACGGTCAAGACGACCAACGTGGTCATGATGCCTTCACCTTTCCGAGCACGCGGCCGAGGAACAGGTGGTGCTCGAGGCCTTCGGCCAGGACCGCCTCCACGCCGTCGGCGACCTGCGGGATAAGCGTCGTGTCCGCGGTGTTCGCCGCCGCGGCCTTGAGCGTGTCCCGCACTTCGACGACGCGGCGGTCGATGATCTTCACGAGCCAGATGAGCAGGCTCAGCAGGGCCGCGACGGCGAGCACCACGACGAAGCCGAGAATGATCGCCCACCCCCACAGGGCGTGCTCAGTTGAAGACATAGCCAAGCTGTGCATCGTTAGCCTCCCAGCCGGGCACGGCCGCGCTGCAGCCCGCCGATGATGATCGTGGCGTGCTCGATCGTCGTGCGCAGGGCCGCGAGCGGCGCGGTGTTGTGCACCGCCTTAGTCAAGGCGTCGTTGATCAATGGTGCCTCCTTGCCGATCGAGCGGGCGAGCAGCAGGATCGGCACCACCAGCGCGACGACGACCAAGACGATCACGATCCCGATCGTGTAGCCGACGACCCAGCCGGTAGTGCTGGTTCCGGCGGCGAGGACAAGTTGCATTAGTGGCTCCTTCGCCAGTTCAGACCGTCTCGCAGAAGTCCCTGACCGGCTTCAGGCTCGCATTGACCGAGGTCAGCCGGTCCGGCACGGTGCTGGTCAGTTGCGCGACGGCCTGGACCCCACCGGTGGTCGAGACGAGCGTCGCGCGTATCGCCCTGAGGTGGAAGATGACCCGCAACAGGCCCACGGCGGTAATCGCGATAATCAGCGCAGCGATGATCAGTGTCACCCAGGCAGCTGCTGGCATGATCGTTCTCCTTCTACTCAGCCGAGAAGCTTGGCGACGGAGCCCGCGTACCGGACCGCGCCGACAGCAACTTCATTGATGGTCGTGTCGGTCTTGGCCAGCGCATCCGGAACGCCGTTGAGTTCCCCGATGAGGGCGACGCCCCCGCTGAGGATCTCGTCGGTGGCTCCGCGGATGCGCTCCGCGGCCGCCAGCACGCGGTTGAGCAGGAAGATGACGACGGGCAGTACCACTAGCAACAGGACGGCGTTGCCGATCCACCACAAGACCATGGTTCGTTCTCCTCAGCTCGCGGCCTGGTAGGGGGCGAAGAAGCGGCGGAAGACCCGGCTCAGCGCCATGAGAGCGGCCCGCAGGCCGAGGGTGAAGCCCTTCGCCGGGGAGGCGGCGGCCGCCGCGATCTGCTCCGGTGACTCGCCGCGCTCGATCCGCTCGATCCGGTCCTGCATGGTGGTGGAGAAGTCACGCATCAGCACCGCTGTCACGTCGGAGATCATGCCCCGGCCGTATTGCGCGGCGGCACCGGAAAGCTGCAGGTCCTGGGTCACGGCGACCTTGGTGCCGCGGCCGGAGCGCACCAGCGTGGCCGTGACAACCATGTTGGCCTGCCCCCGGCCCTTCTCGTCGGCCCCGCTCGCGTGCACCACGATGCGCTTGCCGGCATCATCGCGCTCGGTGATATCGGCGGTTCCGGCGAAACTCAGCCGGACCGGGCCCATCCGGACGGCCACCCGGCCCTTGTACCTTTCGCCGCCGAGGTCGTCGGTCAGTTCGGCGCCCGGCAGGCACGCTGCTACCTGCGGGATGTTGTCGAAGAACTGCCACACCTTCTCTACCGGCTCCGCCACCTCGAAGTCGTTCTTAATCAGCATCGCGTCTCTTTCTTCACGTAGGCAGCGGGATCCTTCTCGAACGCCCGGCGGCAGCCGGCCCGGCAGAAGTGGTAGGTGACGCCCTCGTGCTCCAGCGGGTAACTGGATGGGTCTGCCGCCACTGTCATCCCGCACACCGGGTCCACGGCCTCCGCCGGTTCCGCCGCCCCGCCCGTGCTTCCGGCTTCCACTGTGCTGGCTTCCACTGTGCTTCCGGCCTCTGTCGGGCTTCCGGCCCCCCCCAGGACTCCGGAAGCACGCAGCTGGACCAGTTCGGCCAGGATGGCGACCGCGATTTCCCGGTGCGATGTCCGGCCGAGGTCGAGGCCGGCAGGCACCCGGACCCGGTCGAGCTGGTCGCTGGGCACGCCCCGCTCGGCGAGGTAGCCGAGCACCGACGCACCGCGCCGACTCGAGCCCACGAGGCCCAGGTAGGCGGGCCGGGCGGCGATCGCCTGCTGCACCGCCTCCTCGTCGCCGTGGCCCTGGG
>DAIRVB010000401.1:0-4838 GCA_036803065.1 Streptosporangiaceae bacterium | reverse complement strand
GGACGTTCGCCCCGTCCGCGGGGACGTCCGCTACCCCTTCGGCGACCTGCTCTGCGGTGGGACCGGGCTTCTCCAGCTCCGCGAGCGCGGAATCCATGATCGACTCGCCGCGCAGCCGGGCGTCGTAGGCCTTCTTACCGCCCCGTGCGCCGAACAGCCTCTTGGTGAGCACCAGGTAGACGACGAGGGCGACGTTGACGCTAAAGAAAGCCAGGCGCAGCACGGTGATCTTCGCGGTCAGGTCGTAGATCTCGTACGGGATGCCGACCGAGGTCGCCACCATGGCGAAGTACTCTCCCCAGCGCTTGAGCAGCCACAGACCGGTGGCCTCGAGAACCTCGACCAGCGCGTACCCCGCCGCGATCAGGGCGAGCCAGGTCAGCGTTCTCGAGTTGAGCGTGAACGCTGACCTGATCAGCCCGACCAGCTTTGAGTGGTCAACGTTGAAGCCAAGCTGGTTCAGCACCGTCCGCATCACCGGCAGTTCACGATTGAATTCTTGCTCGATCGTGTGCCGGGAGTACTTGAACCGCCAGGCGGCGTAGGCGATGAGGGCGACGAGGATACCCCGCAGGAATCGTTCCACGGCGAACAGCCGCAGGATGAACGCGCTGCGCAGTTCCTTCCCGCGGCGCACGGCCGGCGCCTTCGCCGCCGGGCCGCTGGCCGACGGTGGGCCGGGCACGAACAGCCCGCAGCGCAGGCAGCGCCAGGCATCACCAGCCGCCGATGTGGCGTGCACCCGGGCCCGCGGTCCTGGCTCCTCGGGGGCATAGCTGACGTGGCCCCCGATCCCGCATGCCAGAAGGTTCCAGTCCACGTACGGCAGCCTATGGCAGCAATCACGGCGGGCCGGCGGGGAAGCGAGGCAGGGATCAGGTGCCGGCCGCTCAGCTGACGATGATCCCGTCGGCGAGCGTGAGCACCTCGTCGCAGGCGAGCGCGAGCGCTGCCCGGTCCCGGCCGAAGGCGATGATCGCGGTGTCCCGCCCCAGGTCGCGGATGCCTGCCGCGACACTTGCCGTGTCGTGCGGGCCGAGATCGTCGAGCAGGCCCTCGATCAGCAGCAGTTCGGGCTCATGCACGCAGGCCGCGGCCAGCCGCGCCCGGCGCCCGATCACCGCCGGTGCCGCCCGCAGCGGCACGTCGGCCCAGGGTGTCAGGCAGAGCCGGTCCAGGATCGCGGCCGCCAGAGCATCACGGTCGCACCCCGGGAGCCTGGCCAGCCGGGCCGCGTGCCCGACCAGCCCGCGAACCCGGAAGCCGGGCTGTGACCGGGTGGACTGTCGCGCTATGCCCACCGAGTGCCGCACCGCGGCCCGGCCCTGCGGGGTCGTCAGATCCTGGCCCAGTACCCGGAGCTCTCCGTAGGCTGGCCGGGCCAGCCCGGCCAGCAGGTCGACCACGACCGCTCCCGCACCGTTCCGGCCGATCGCGATGCCGATCGCAGGCCGGCCCGTAAGCGGCAGGTCCATCCGGAAGCTGGCCGTGCGGAGAACCCAGGTCCAGCCGTGCCGCACGCCGACCCCTGCGGCGAGCACCGGCGCCATCTCTGTTAGGGGGTAGCTGGACGAATACCCCATTCCGCGTTTCCGCATTAGCAGCCCCCTCAACAGGCAATATAACGCGTAGCAACAAAACTGTCACTAGTAGTAGTCAGCAGCCCACGCGGCCGGGACCGGGCGGTTTCTGAGCCGGCCCGGGACTGATGCCGCCCGCCGTCAGGGTGGCCACGCGAGTACCGTGTGCCTGTGCCGACCCCGCTGGACCTTCCGTTCGATCCGATCGCCCGTGCGGCGCAGACGTGGGAGCAGCGATTCGGGCCATCTGACGCGATGGCCGCTGTCACCTCGATCATGCGGGCGCAGCAGATTCTGCTCGCCGAGTTGGACAGCGTCCTGCGGCGGCACGGGCTGACATTCGCCCGGTACGAGGCTCTGGTGCTGCTGACCTTCAGCAGCCGGGGCGCGCTGCCGATGCGGGTGATCGGCCAGCGGCTGATGGTGCACCCGACCAGCGCCACCAACACCATCGACCGGCTGGAGGGCCGTGGCCTGGTCGTCCGACGGCCGAACCCGCGTGACGGCCGGGGGAAGCTCGCAGAGATCACCACGGCGGGCCGCGAGGTGGTCATCCGGGCCACTGAGGACCTGATGACCGCCCAGTTCGGCATGGCCAGCTACGACGTGACTCAGCTTGGCCAGGTATTCGATCTGCTCCGCGGGCTGCGGGTGGCGGCGGGCGATTTCGCACCGGGCAGGCCTGGCGGGCAGTAGTGCCACGGCGGTCCGGTGCGGCCCGGGGGAGTGGGGGCGGACACCGTTGGCTGATCTATTTAATGGGCGATGCCCTCCAGGTCTGCCCGCCGTCCATGGTGAACCAGACCGCATCCTGGCGTGCATCGGCCGGCACGGCGACGCCGCGGGCCGACGTGGTCATCCCCACGAAGGCGAAGCCGCCCGGCGGGGTGGCGCCGCTGGCGGCGGTCCAGGTGGCGCCACCATCGGTGGAGATCTCGATGCCCAGGCTGGTCGCGATGACGATCGCGCCGGATGGTGTGCCCGCTACGGAGGTGGCGGTGCCGGCCGCCGGGGCGGTCCCCCCCAGTTGCCACGTCGTCCCGCCGTCGGAGGATGTGTAGACGGCCTTGACCTGGGAGCCGCCCGCGGCCTGGCCGGCGCAGAGCAGCACCAGCCCGGAGGGATCGGTGGCGGCAACCATGCTGCCGGATGCCTGGCCGTCAGGCTGCGCGGCACCGGGGGCGCACTGGGCCGTGGACTGGGCCAGGCCCAGGGCTGCTGTGGGCAGGGCGCTCAGCGCACGCCAGGGGCCCTGGGCCGAGACCGGTCCGCTGATCAGGCCCCCGGTGGGGGTGAGCAGGTACCCGCTGGTGCCAGTGAGCAGGAGCGAAGCGGAACTGGCTGTGCCGCCGGGGCTGGCGCCCGACGTCGCGCCGGCCACCGGGGCCCAGTTGTCGCTGCCCGCAGTGGCGGAATAGACGGCGAAGCTGGTGCAGCCCGTGGCGAAATCGGAGCCGGTCCCTGTGCACTGTGCCCACACCGCGAATGCCCGGTCACCGCGCGCCTCGAGCGCGGTTACCCGCATCCCCCCCGTGCTGACCTGCGTCCAGGTCTGGCCGCCGTCATGGGTGGCGAACAACTCCGGCCCGAACGCCCAGCCGTCTTCGGTGTCCAGGAAGCGGATCTGGCTCACCCCGGCCGATCCGTCCGGGGCCCCGGTGACTGGTGCGCGCACGCCATACCAGGTTGCGCCGCCGTTATCGGTGCGCGCGATTGACGTGCAATCCTGCTTGATGATGGGGCAGTGGCCCGGCGTTCCGGCCTGGCCGAGCACCCATCCGGTATGCGTGCCGATAAAGGTGACCGACGTGGCCGCGAAGTTGGCAGGCACGGGCGCCGGCCCCACGGCCGGTGTCGGCGTCGGTGCCGCCACCGGCGGGGCGGTCGATCCGTGGTTCGGGCCCGAGGTCAGCGTCGGGCCGTTCGCCGCGCTGTTGCGCTCCTGTCCCGGGCCTAGCTGCAGGCGCGGGATGATCAGGGTCGGCACCGCCGCGATCAGGGTGACCACGGCCGCGGCTCCGGCGGCCGCCACCGCGGCCCGCCTGACCTTGCGCCGTCGTGCCCGCCGCCGGATCAGCTCGAAGGTGCCCGGCGGCGGCGGCAGCGGCTGGACCCTGGATTCCAGCCAGGCACCCAGGTCGTCGCGCGGGTCAGTCATCGGATTCCCCCAGCGCTTCGCGCAGCCGCGCCCGGGCCTGGAACAGGTCGGCCTTAATGGTGCCCTCCGGGCGGCCGAGCATCGTGGCAACGTCGCGGAGCGGGAAGCCCCCGTAGTAGTGGAGCAGGAACGGGCTGCGGAGGCGGTCAGGCAGTGCCTGCAGGAGCGCCCGCACGTGCACGTCCTGTCCCGGGTGGTACACCGGGTCGAACCGGGCGCTGGCGGTGACGGCGCGCATGGCCCTGCGCTCCCGGCCTGCCTTGCGCCAGTGGTCACGGACCAGGTTCGTGGCGATCATGTAGAGGTAGCTCTGCGGGTTGTCCAGTGCCGACCACCGGGCCAGCAGCCGGGTGAAGGCTTCGGACGCGATCTCGTGCGCTGTGTCGTCATCGTCAACGAGCCGCCGGACCCAGCCGGCCAGCCTCGGGTAGCAAGCGTTGAAGAGTTCCTCTGCCGCCGCACGGTCGGTGCTGCGGAGCGTGCCCACGGATTCCCCTCGGCTGGCGGCCCCCGTCGCCGTGCTCCACGGCGCCACCAGGGTCAAGACCTCGCCCGCGGCGGCGGCCGCGGTGACGTCGGCAGCTTGGGACTGCACAGGTTTACCACACCTTCGCTGGCGAGACAGGCCTTGGCGGGCACAGGCGTGCCCCCGCATCGCCTGTGCACTACCTGAGACGGCTGGCCGAGGTTCCTGGTTGGGTGGAATGCCGGTGAATTATGGCCGGGCCGCTCATAGTGGGGCTGATCAGCGAGAAGCCGGTCAGGGGCGGAGCCGGTCAAAGGGGAACCGGTCAGGGGCGCGGCCGGTCAGGGGCCGGGCCGGTCACGGCGGGGCCGGGCGAGGTCGGGGCCTGGGTCCGGGGCGCGGCGGGACTGGTGCTCGGGCCGGGCGAGCGCCTGCTCGGGGGGATCGCCGTCGTGATGGTCATGGCCCACCAGGTCCAGGTCGGGGGACTGTGGGTGCCGGGGCTGCTGGCGCCCGACCCGGCGGCGTGGGACGGCGTGGTGCTGCCGCAAGGGGCGCCCACTTCACCGGCCATCTCGAACCTGATCTGCCGTCGCCTCGACGCCCGTTTAGATGGCCTGGCCCGTCGCAATCA
>DAIRVB010000400.1:0-4850 GCA_036803065.1 Streptosporangiaceae bacterium | reverse complement strand
CAGCTGTACGACATCACCAGCCGGTTCACCCGCAGGCTGAACCACGGCTATCCAGCCGGCGGGCGGATAGGCGGGCACACCGTTGACCGTTAAAGACAGCGCCACGTATGTGGCGATAACGCCCAGGGTCAGCACTCCGGCCAGCCAGGCCACCACGCGGCGCCATTCACGCCGAGGTCGTCTCCGGGACGGTCGCGGGTCACGGGGCACGACTGGACGGTAGCAGGCAAATGAAATGCCACTGGCGGACGCCGGGCGGTGATGTCGGTGACCGACGGTCCCGGTCTGCCCAGGGTCAGGACGTCTAGACCAATATGTCGATTGGTCTAGACCACTACCCCGCAGGTATCAGCACGGATTCAGCACGCGGTCCGGAAACGATGGGAAATAACCGGCACGATTCGGGCAATACGGACACGAGGGCGGTCGCCCCCACTCGCGCGTGGGACGGCCCGCCTTCGGTGCAGCGACCCGGTAAAACCGCAGGTCGGGCTACCTGACGTCCAGCCCGGTTAGCGCCCGCCCGATGATCATCCGCTGGATCTCGCTGGTGCCCTCGAAGATCGTGAAGATCTTCGCGTCCCGGTGCCAGCGCTCGACCGGGTAGTCGCGGGTGTAGCCGTTGCCGCCGAGAATCTGGATGGCCTGCTCGGTCACCCGTACCGCGGTCTCACCCGCGACCAGCTTGGACATCGACCCCTCCGCGTTATCGAGCGCGGCACCCTGGCGCGCCATCCACGCGGCCCGCCACACCAGCAGCCGGGCCGCGTCCACCGACGCCCCCATGTCCGCGAGCATGAACGCGATCGCCTGATTCTGCCCGATCCGGCGGCCGAACTGGACCCGCTCCCTGGAGTAGTCGCGGGCGTACTCGAAGGCGGCCCGGGCGACGCCGACCGCCATCGCGCCCACGCCCGGCCGCGACGCCTCGAACGTCTTCATCGCCGCCTGCTCGCCGCCCCGGCCACCCGCGCGCACCCGGTCCAGCCGCGCGTCCAGCCGGTCCTTGCCGCCGACCAGGCAACGGCCAGGCACCCGCACATCGTCGAGCACGACCTCCGCGGTGTGCGAGGCACGGATCCCGTGCTTGCGGAATTTCTGGCCCTGGCTCAGCCCGGAGGTTCCCGGGGGTACGATGAAACTCGCCTGGCCACGGGTTCCGAGGCTGGGCTCGACTGAGGCCACGATCACGTGAACGTCCGCGATGCCGCCATTCGTGACCCACGCCTTTGTTCCGTTGAGTGTCCATTCGTCTGTCGCCTGGCTGTATTCGGCGCGGGTCCGGATTGATCCGATGTCGCTGCCGGCATCCGGTTCCGAGGCGCAGAACGCACCCAGTTTCACATCTCCCGGCGTGCCGAACATCTGCGGCAGCCACTCGCCGACCTGCTCCGGCGTGCCGTTGCTGGCTACCGCGACCGTGGCGAGGGTGGTGCCGACCAGCGACAGCGCGATCCCGGCGTCGCCCCAGAACAGTTCCTCGAAGGCGATCGGGATACCGAGCCCGCTCGGCTCCAGCCACTGCTGGCCGAAGAAATCGAGCGAGTACAGGCCGACCTTGGCCGCCTCCTCCAGGATGGGCCAGGGAGTCTCCTCCCGCTCGTCCCACTCCGCGCCCGCAGGCCTGATCGTGTCGGCGGCGAAGCCATGCACCCAGTCCCGCATCTCGCGCAGGTCAGCGCCGATATCCAGGGAGAACTTCGCGGCGGGGTCGGAGGTATCGGCGGCGGTGCTCATGAGCGTCCTCGTGGCCTGGCGGTCGTCTGTATGTTACTGAAGAGTAGCATATGTGCGTGCCGGCCCCCCGGGCCCGGGTCACTCGCTGGCGTGCCGGTCCAGGAACTCGTACACGTCGGACTCGTCCACGCCAGGGAAGCTCCCGGTCGGCAACGCCGACAGGATGTGCGAATGCGCCCGCGCCGATGGCCAGGCCATGCCGTCCCACCGGGCCGCCAGTCCCGCGGGGGGCCGCTGACAGCAGTCCCCGTCCGGGCATTTCGACGTCATCCGGGTGGCCGTCTCGCGGCCACGGAACCAGCGCGCGTGCTCATAGGTGGTGCCGAGGGTGATGGCGAAGCCACGCTCGGCACCCGGGTCGACGTGCGCGACGCACCAGAACGTGCCGGTCGGCGTGTCGGAGTACTGGTAGCACGGCGAGAACCGGTCAGCCGTGGCGAACACCTGGCGGCCGGACCACTGACGGCACATCCGCTGGCCCTCGATCGCGCCGGTGGAGTCGGCCGGCAGCACCAGGCCATCGTTCGCGTAGGCCTTATAGATGATGCCGCTCACGTCGTTCTTCACGAAGTGACAGGTCAGGCCGAGGTGGTGGGTGGCCAGATTGGTGAACCGGTGGGCTGCCATCTCGTACGAGACCGCATACACGTCCCGCAGGTCCTCGACGGACAGCTCCCTGCTCTGCTTGGCATCGAGCAGGAACCGCGCGGCTGACCGCTCGGGGACCAGCACCGCGGCGGCGAAGTAGTTCGCCTCGACCCGCTGACGCAGGAAGTCAGCGAAATCCTTGGGGGTGTCATGGCCGAGCACGAAATGCCCAAGCGTCTGCAGCAGCACCGCCCGCGGCGAGTGCATGCCCATGTTCTCTTGCTTCAGGTAGATCCGATGGTTGCGCAGGTCGGTGACCGACCGGACGGACCGCGGCAGATCCTGCGCATACGTAACCGCAAAACCATGCCGCGCAACGATCGCCATGATGGTTCCCTGCGACAGTGCGCCGTCGCGGTAGCTGACATCGTCAAGCGCGCGCGCCGCGGCGGCCTCGATGGCCTCGAAGTAGTTGCCCCGCTCACGCATGGCCCCGCGCAGCACGGCGTTCGCCATCCTGGCCTCCTCCGGCGTGGCCGTCGGCCTGGTGCGCTGCCTGCGCAATTCCGTGTACAGCGCGACGACGTGCTCGAGCACGTCGCTGGGCACCCGGGCGCCGGGCTTCATGTGGGGCAGTCCGAGATCCCGGTACACGGGGTCGCGCTGCGCCTCTTCCACCGAGATCTCCAGCTGCGCCCGGCGGCTCGGCGGCTGGTGCCTGAGAAGTTCCTCGGCAGGCACGGACAGCGCGGTGGCCAGCGCCTCGATCAGCGACAGCTTGGGCTCCCGGCGGCCGTTCTCCAGCAGCGAGAGCGCCGAGGGAGCACGCCCCACTCGCTCGCCCAGCTCGGCGAGCGTGATGCCCTGAGCCCGGCGCAGATGCCGCAGACGCTGCCCGAATGTTGCAAGGTCTAGACCACTTGGCGTCAAATCCTGCCGCTCTTTCGTGCTGAACTCCGCCATAAGTTCACTATATGTGAAAATTGTTTAATCTTCAGCACGTCGGGTCCTGGTGCTGGCCCAGTTCTCCTGCGCACCCTGGAGCTACCAACCCAGGGGACGACGAGATGTCGGGAGGACCCAGTGAGCGATAGTCGCCTCGAGGGCACAGAGCAATCAGTGACCGGGCAGACAACGAACGGCCAGACAACGAACGGCCAGACAACGAACGGCCAGACAACGAACGGCCACGGGCACCGGGGCGGCAGCCCTGTGCGAGAGCGGGCGGCAGAGTTGCGCCGGGAGTGGTCGAGCGACCCGCGCTGGCGCGCCATCGACCGGACCTACACCGCCGAAGATGTCTTGCGGCTGCGTGGCAGCGTGCAGGAGGAGTACACGCTGGCCCGGCTGGGCGCGCAGCGGCTGTGGACTCTGCTGCAGCAGGGGGACTTCGTCTCCTCGCTCGGCGCCATCACCGGCAACCAGGCGGTGCAGCAGGTCAAGGCGGGCCTGCAGGCCATCTACCTGTCCGGCTGGCAGGTGGCCGCGGACGGAAACCTGGCCGGTGAGACCTACCCGGACCAGAGCCTGTACCCGGCCAACTCGGTGCCGCAGGTGGTCCGCCGGATCAACAACGCGCTGCTCCGCGCCGACCAGATCACCTGGTCGGAATCGGATGGCGACACCACTGCGCAGCCGCATTGGATGGCGCCCATCGTGGCCGACGCGGAAGCGGGCTTCGGCGGCGTGCTCAACGCGTTCGAGCTGATGAAGGCGATGATCGCGGCGGGAGCCGCGGGCGTGCACTGGGAGGATCAGCTGGCGTCCGAGAAGAAGTGCGGCCACCTCGGCGGGAAGGTGCTCATCCCGACCGGGCAGCACATCAAGACGCTGAACGCCGCGCGCCTGGCCGCCGACGTCTGCGGCGTGCCGACACTCGTCGTGGCCCGCACCGACGCGCACGCCGCCACGCTGATCACCAGCGATGTGGACGAGCGCGACCGGCCCTTCGTCACCGGCGACCGGACGGCGGAAGGCTTCTTCCGGGTGCGCAACGGCATGGCGGCCTGCATCGCCCGCGGCCTCGCGTACGCGCCGTATTCGGACCTGCTCTGGATGGAGACGTCCACTCCGGACCTGGACGTGGCGCGGGAGTTCGCGGACGCCATCCACGCGCAGTACCCGGATCAGTTGCTGGCCTACAACTGCTCGCCGTCCTTCAACTGGCGCAAGCACTTGGACGACGGCACGATCGAGAAGTTCCAGCGCGAGCTCGCCGCTATGGGCTACAAGTTCCAGTTCATCACCCTGGCGGGCTTCCACGCCCTGAACTACTCGATGTTCGACCTGGCCCGCGGTTACGCAACGGAGGGCATGCCCGCCTACGTGCGGCTGCAGGACGCCGAGTTCGCCGCCGAGTCCTCCGGCTATACGGCCACCCGGCACCAGCGCGAGGTCGGCACCGGCTACTTCGACCTGGTCACGTCCGCCATCACGCCGAACGCATCGACCGTGGCGCTGAGCGGTTCCACCGAGAGTGAGCAGTTCTCGGCCGTGCACTAGCCGAGCGAGGCCCGGGCCTCGCT
>DAIRVB010000399.1:0-4853 GCA_036803065.1 Streptosporangiaceae bacterium | reverse complement strand
GCCCGCCGCGGCGGGCCGGCTCCGCAGCAGGAGGAGTTGACCGATGAGAAGTTCGCCTCGTGGCGGTCTTGACTGAAGAGCCCGAAACATAAGAAGGGATTCCCGATGAGCACAGTTAACTCGGAGACGAGGTCGCCTAGGCAAAGGGTCAGGGCGGCCGCCACCCCGAGCACGACGACGCCTCAATGAGCAGTGAAAACGCAGCTGAAACACACTCGTCATCGGCGGTAATGGCACCGGAACACAGCCCGCTTACGCTGCTGATGACGGCGGCAACGCGCTTCCCGCTCGCTGAGCGCCGGCACCGTGAGCACGTCCGAAGTGCCCGGGGCCGAGAGGTCAGTAGGAGTGACCGCTCGCGTTGTGGCTATCTGTGCCTTGAACACGGTCGTTCAGCTGGCAACGGACACGACCATGGAGGCAGGCATGAAGGAGCGGGCGGTATTCGAGGGGGCACCGGCCCAGCCGACGCTGACCGAATACGAGCCGGCCCGAGAGCCGCTGGTCGAGGAGGTCTCGATCGACGGGATCTGCGGTGTCTACTGAGGCGGAGGGTTGGGGTGGGCCGGCCCCCCGGGCCGACGGCGACGTGCGCCTGCCATTCTGCGGTGACGAATACCCGCCGCTCAAGGCTTCCCCGGGCACGGTAATCTGCACCAAGCCGTGTCACTCGGAGACCGAGACGCACCTGAACGAAGAGACCGGCTGGGCGTGGCGGACCAGTGAATAGCGGACCACCCCTGCGCGCATCGCCGCACCTACGATGCAGGGATGGCCATTCCTATTCCGGATGACGTCCGGGCTCTTCTCGACGCGCCGAACTACGTGCACCTGTCTACCCTCCGCGCCGATGGCTCGCCCAGGAACTGGGTCGTGTGGATCGGGGTGGAGGGCGATTACCTTCAGGTATGCACTGGGGAGAGCACATGGAAGGCCAGGGACATGCGCCGCGACCCGCGTGTCGGCATCTCCCTGGTGGACTTGGCCAACCCCTACCGGATGGCGGCAATCCAGGGCCGGGTCATCGAGATTCGTCCGGACGAGGACTGCCGGTACATGGATCCCATCTCGGTGAAGTACACCGGCGTGCCGTTCCCCTCCCGCGGCCCGGGCCGCGTGTGTTTCGTGATCGCAGCCGAGAAAGCCGGCCAGCGGACGCTCAGCTTCACCCACAACCCGGGCGGCCACGCGAGCGGCGAGTGATCTACGGGCTGAAGGCCGGATCAAAGAGCGCGAAGTGACGAACGACATGCCAGCCGAGAGGTTGGCTTAGCCTGACCGAGGTCAGGCCCGGAGCAGGTCGTCGTAGACGGCCTGGCTGGTGGCGCATGGTGAGACGCCGAGTTCGTCACGGAGGACGTTGCTCAGGCGAGCGTAAACGCGGAGCGCCTCGGCCATGCTCCGGTCGGCGGGGTCCTCAGGGATCGGGCGGCGAGTCGCTGGGGGGTGCCAGGAACCTGCGGTCCAGGCCGGTGATCCGCATAACCCTGACCAGTGACCGGCTGGGCGAGGCCACCCGGAACGGGCAGCCCGCCTGCTCCGCGTAACCGGCCATGCGCAGCAGGGCGTCCAGGCCCCTGGCATCGCAGAAACTTAGCGCGGTCAGGTCCACAATCACCGGCCCGCGGTGGCGATCGATGAGATGCCTGACGTACCTGACTGCCACCTCGGCCGTGGCGATATCCAGCTCGCCGCCGATGTTCGCGACGGCCTCGCCAGGCGGCAAGATCCGCTGGCTCAGCTTGAGCGGCGCGACCCCCTTGACATCGTCTTGGGCCCCCGCCACCACGGTTGCGTCCCCGGCGGCTCTTGCATCGGCCACATGAGTGAGCATCTTGGCCTCCGTTTCCCAGCTATCCACGCTGCGCCCCCCGTTCGCAGGTGATTCCGGTTCCTCCGCCGGCCCATGATCGACTCTGCGGAGTGACGTTCGCCGCGCTCCTCGCCAGCCATCAGGGCAAGACCCGCTTGCGCTGGCTGGTGGTCAGCTGGTGTCGATCTTGCTTCCGCTGGCGCTCACCACGTACCAGCCCGCGCCGAACGCCCTACACCACGTGACCACGTGCGCAGCGTTGATCCGGTTCAGGATCACCGCATCACGCCGGCCGGCGGCCCCGCCTCAGGTCACGTCCCCCAGACGCGACTACTGTCGTGGGCCAGGCCCGTGGGTTTCCCGGCATGGCGACGCGCCGTTAGAGCGCCCCAGTGCCGGGATCCCGGCGGGCGATGCGCTCCGGGTTCATCCTCGCGGAACCACTACCCTGGTGGCGGGCGGCAGCAGGACTATCCCATCGTCGTCGGCGTGCAGCATGTCCCCCGGCTGGAACGTGATGTTGCCGAACGTCAAGGGAATGTCAATAGCACCGGCGCCGGTCTTCGCGCTCTTGCGCGGGTTGGTGCCCAGCGCCTTGATACCGAGGTCGAGGCAGGACAGCGCCACGCTGTCGCGGACCGCCCCATGCAGGACCAGGCCGGCCCAGCCGCTGGCTTGCGCCGCGCCCGCGATCAGGTCGCCTGCGAGCGCTGTGCGGAGGGAGCCGCCACCGTCCACGACCAGTACGCCGCCTGAGCCGGGTGTCCGCAGCAGATCGCGGAGCAGGCCGTTGTCCTCGTGGCAGGAAACTGTGCGTACCGGTCCAGAGAAGATCCGCCGGCCACCGAACTGGCGGAACTGGATGTCACAGACGCGCAGTTCCGGCCCGTAGGTATCGACCAGATCGGCGGTGGCCGCACTGTTGTCGGTCATGGCTCCTCCCGCGTGGGCTGGTCCCCGGACAGTACCCTGCCATCCGGCCTCAGCACCGGCTGAGTTGGTCATCGTCCCACGACATGAATACGTGTCAGGCAGTCCCTGTGGTGGGAGTCTTGGAGAGATAGCCGAGAGGGGGCGGGATGGCACGCTCGGTGCGGTGGCTGGTGCCAGCGCGGTGGCTGATAGCAGTCGCCTCAACAGTGGGTGCCTTTGGGATCTGCCTGTGGTCGTTTCGATTCGTGTCTTTCTCCTGGATGCCCCACGCGGAGGCTGACAGGTGGGTGGTGGCGACGGCGTTTGCCGCAGTGGCCGCCGGCGCTGTGGGTGCGGCCACGGGGTGGTGGGCAGGCCGTGAGCATAAGCGCCCGGACCTGCCGTCAACGAAGGTCGCGACCCAACTAGTCCACTGGGCAGGCAAGCGGTGAGCGGTGGGGAGGGGCTGGCACGCCGATCGCCGATTATTTGTGGCTGTGTGCGATCCGGGATCGGCGTGGGGTCGAGCACCGATCAGCCGCTTCTGGTTCCTGCGGGAGAGGAGTTGGCCAGCCTCGGCGGGCCGGGTTGTTCGGAGCTTGAGGTTCCTGGCTTCGCGAGCGACTCGGCGTTCCTCGGCGGCTGATGGTGCAGCCGGCCGGCTCCCGGCGGCAAGCTGCTGATCTTCATCGCGGTCATCATCGGCCTCAGCTTCCTGCTGCTGGTGCTGGCCTTCCGCAGCCTCCTCATCGCCGCCGTAGCGGCGGTGATGAACCTGCTCGCCGCCGCCGCCTCCTTCGGCGTGCTGGCCGCTGTGTTCCAGTACGGCTGGGGACTGCACGCCCTCGGCCTCGGCCAGCCCGGCCCCGTCGAATCGTTCCTGCCCGTCCTTATGCTCGCGGTCCTGTTCGGCCTGTCGATGGACTACGAGGTATTCCTGGTCTCCCGGATCCGCGAGGAATGGGCCGCCACCGGCGACAACCACCAGGCGGTCCGCACCGGCCAGGCCACCACCGGCCGGGTCATCACCGCCGCCGCCACCATCATGATCCTCGTGTTCAGCGCCTTCATCCTCTCCGGCCAGCAGATCATCGGCGAGATCGGCATCGGCCTGGCCACCGCGGTCCTGCTCGACGCCTTCCTCCTGCGCACCCTCCTCGTCCCGGCCCTCATGCACCTGTCCGGCAGCGCGAACTGGTGACTGCCCGGCTGGCTGGACCGCATCCTCCCGCACCTGTCCATCGAACCCGCCACCCAGCCACCCGCCCCGCTCCGCACCCGCCGAGGTCACCGGCAGCACGACAGCCAGGTAGCGGCCCGCAGCCCGTGGCGGCAGCCGCAAGTGACCTCGTAGCCAGCGACGCAAAGCGGACTAGCCTGCCCCGCCACCCGGCAGGGCTAGTCCAGCAGGGACCGGCCCGGCTAACCTCCTGAGCCGGGCCGGTCCGCCCAGGAGAGAACCATGAGCCAGCCCGCGCGCCCCGATCCCGCCCGGGCACTGGGCGCCTGCGACTCGCCATCCCCGGCGCCGCTGGCTCAGCCGCAGCACCGGTCACCCGCACGCCGGTGGATCACCACGGCCTGCCTGACCCTCGCGATTGTGCTGACCCCGGCCACCCAGCTGGCGGTCTGGACCGAACGGACGTTCTTGTCCACCGACGGATTCGTCGCCGCGCTCGGCCCCCTGCCAAGCGACCCGGCCGTGCAAAGCCAGCTCACAGCCCAGATTGACCGGCAGCTGAAGCGTGCATCGGGCACGCTCCCGTCGCCATTGGCGGCTATCGCTGAAGGCGCGGTGGTCCGAGCCGTGCCGGCTTTCCTGGGCAGCCACGCCTTCCTCCAGCTGTGGCGCACAGCGCTGGCGGCCACCCACCATCAGCTAATGCTCGTCCTGCGCGGCCGCAGCCACCTGCTTGCCATTACCGGATCCGCCCTGACCGTCAAAGTGCCCGTGGCCGTCGGCATGCTGATCAAGGCCGTCGGCCTGCCACGCCAGCTTGAGCGCCTCCTGCCCACCGCGATCCCGGTATCGGTGACCATCCTCGACAACCCCGCCCTGGGCCAGGCGCGCACCGCCGTCCACCTGACCGACATCCTCAGCCGCATTCTGCCGGCCGCCGCCCTGGCC
>DAIRVB010000398.1:0-4856 GCA_036803065.1 Streptosporangiaceae bacterium | reverse complement strand
CGCGCGCAGCGGCCCCGGCGGAGCGTTGTCCAGCGCCTCCCGGATGCGGTCCTGGACGGCCTCCAGCCTCCGGGCGAGTGACGAGCCCGGCACGTCATAGTCGTCGTGCCAGGCCCGCCAGTCCCGCCCCGCCATCAGCCCTGCCGTTCAGTCAGCCCTGCCGTTCCATTACCCAGATCATCCGGCGACCGCGTTCCCCCGGGGCCTCGGGCTCGTGGTCGTCGATACGGTCGAGGTGGTAGCCAAGCTTGCGGGGGATGGCGGCACTCGCCTGGTTCGCATCGTCGCAGTGGATCTCGGCCTGGGTAACGCCGGGCAGCGCGAGGGCGACCGGCGTCAGCGCCCCGGCGGCCTCGGTTCCGAGTCCCCGGCCGGTGTGCCGCACGTCAATCCAGTAGCCGATCTCGATGCCGCCATCTCCTGGCCGGCGGTGCAGGCCGATCTCCCCGACGAGCGTGTGGTCCTGGGCCAGGAGCACCGAGTAGATGAAATCGGTGCCCGATTCCCACAGGTCATCTGCCTCAGCGACGCGGGCCAGTTGCGCCCTCGGGTCAGCCGCTTCCGGCGTCGCCCACGGCATCCAGGGGCGCAGATGATCCAGGCTGACCCGCACGGCCGCGGCGATGGCCGCCGCGTCGACGGCGTGCACCCGCCTGAGCAGAAGCGAGCGGGACGTCACCTCTTCCGGAGGGGCGGCGGCGTGGCCGGGTCCCCCCGATGAAGTGGTGGGCACGTCTGATCGCTCGGTGGCTGGGGGCATGGTCCATACTAAGCAGTCCCGCCCAGCCAGCAGGCGGGGGGCGCAGCATCAGCCAGACCGCTCCGTGCCCACCGGCAGCGGGCCGTCCACCATGAACGGCGGCGGGTCGTCGCCGACGATGACGCCTCCGCCGTGGCCCCAGGACACATAGCGCCAGGACAGGTTGAGCAGCGCGGAGATGCGGTTGCGGTTGCCGAGCAAGGTGATCAGGTGCAGCGCGAGCCAGGCTAGCCAGGCCAGTGTGCCGCGGATCCGCAGCCGGTGCGGCAACTCGACGACGGCGGAGCGGCGGCCGATCGTCGCCATGATGCCCTTGTCGTGATAGCTGAACGGGACCGTCGCACGCCCGGCGGTGAGCAGCCCGATCTGCGCCGCAGCGTGCCGTCCCATCTGCAGCGCGGGCTGCGCGAGCTGCGGCAGCGGCTGGTCCTCGACGAGCGAAATGTCACCCAGGGCGAAGATGCGGTCCTGCCCGCGGACCCGCAGATCGGGGCCAACCAGGATGCGGCCGCCCCGCCCCTGGGGCAGGCCCCATTCACCAGTCACGGCCGGTGCCGATACCCCGGCCGCCCAGACAGTCACGTCGCTGGGCAGGTCTTCGCCGTTCGCCAGCAGCACCCGGTCGTTGGTGACCTCGCGGATGGCCGTGTCCAGCCGGACCTCGACACCGCGCGCGAGCAGCTGATCGCGGGCGTAGTCACGCAGCGCAGACTGGAACGGCGCCAGCAGCGCCGGTGCCTGCTCAACCAGCCTGATGTGCACGGATGCCAGGTCAACCTCGGGGAACGCGGCGTCCAGGGCGGTGCTGCGCAGCTCGGCGAGTGCGCCTGCCAGCTCGACGCCGGTCGCACCGCCGCCCACCACGGTGAAGTTCACGGCCTTTCCCGCGCCCGCGACGTCGAGGCGCTCCAGGCGGGCCATGATGTGATCGCGCAGCGAGACCGCGTCCCGGCGGGTGTAAAGGCCCAGGCTGTGCTCGGCCGCCCCGGTCACGCCGAAGTACGCGGCCGAGACGCCGGTGGCCAGGATCAGGTAGTCGTACTCGAAGCTGGTGCCGTCGGCCAGCGTGATCCGCTGCGCCGCCGCGTCAACCCCGGTCAGCTCGCCGAGCCGGAACCGGGCGCCGTGCGCGCGCGTCACCGCACGCACCGGGTAGGCGACGTCGCCTGGGTTCAGGCCGCCGGTCGCCACCTGGTAGAGCAGAGGCTGGAACGTGCTGTAGACGTTGCGGTCGATAAGCAGCACCTGGGCTCCCGCCCGGGCGAGCCGCTCGACTGCCGCCAGCCCGGCGAAACCGGCGCCCACGACAATGACCCGTGCGCCGTCGGTGCCTACCCGGAGGTGCTTACGCCGCCACATGCCTGCCACCCCCGCCTTTTCGGCCGACCCCGTGCCGGCCCTCATTGGTGGTAACCGGCGCACCGGGCAGAACATGCCCCGCGCCCGGTGGGCTACCGGCCTGGCGGCTCGCCGACCCGGATGACCAGCATGGTCATGTCATCGCGCAGTTCGTTGTGGCAGAAATCCAGCACGAGGGCCTGGACGCCGGACACGATGTCCCAGGGCGGCTGGCCGGCCAGCGTAGCCGGACTTCAGATAGGGGGACCCGGTTGAACACCGAACGTGACGCCGGTGACTGGCCCTTGGAAGTCGTTGGGTAGCAGTTTTCATCGGATGCCTGCCGCCCGGCCGTGGCCTGAATCGATAACGTATGCAGGGCGACGCGACCATCCCCCGGTACTAAGGAGACGTCATGACCGAACGGGCACCGCTGCCATACGACTTCCACCCCGAGGTCCCGTCGTTCACGGTGGAAAGTGACAACGTCGCCGACGGCGAAATGATGGGGCACGCGCAGGTATACGACGGTTTCGGGGTGACGGGCGACAACATTTCCCCGCACCTGCGCTGGCAGGGGTTCCCGGCGGAGACCCAGGGATTCGCGGTGACCGCCTACGACCCCGACGCGCCGACCGGGTCCGGATTCTGGCACTGGCTGGTGCTGGGGATCCCGGCGTCCGTGACCGAGTTGGCCCGGGGCGCTGGCGGCGCGGATGGCTCGGGCCTGCCCAATGGCGCGTTCTCGGTGCGGAACGACTACGGTTCCAAGGACTTCGGCGGCGCCGCCCCGCCCGCCGGCGACCCGCCACACCGGTACGTGTTCGCTGTGCACGCCCTCGACACCGACGACCTCGGCGTCGACTCGGGCATCTCCCCCGCGGTGGCCGGCTTCAACCTGCGCTTCCATACCATCGCCCGGGCGCTGATCATCCCGGTCTACGGCTACTGACCGGCCAGAGCTTGATAACGAGGGAGACATATCGTGCCGCTTGATGAGGACACCGTGCGCCTGGCCAAGGGCAAGAACCTGGCGACGGTCGTGACCCTGATGCCGGGCGGACAGCCGCAGGCGCTGCTCACATGGGTAGATACCGATGGTGAGCACGTCCTGGTGAACACCGAGCCGCAGCGGCAGCGCGCGAAGAACGTCAGCCAGGATCCGCGGGTCACCGTGCTGATCCATTCCGCTGACAATCCGTATGACTGGTCAGAGGTGCGTGGCCGCGTCGTAAGCACGACCACCGGCGACGAGGCCCGCGCGCACATCGACGAGTTGTCGCGCAAGTACAACGGCACCGAGTACCGCAACCCGATCGGCCCGCAGGGCCGGATCATCCTCAAGATCGCTGCGGACAAAGTGAACACGCCCAAGTCGCTAGGCCGTCGATAGCGGAGTGTCCTCTGACAGACCACTTCCCGCAATGCCCGCCAGGTCCCCGTTCGATCCGGTCGCGGCGGACTACGACGCCGGGCGCCCCGGCTACCCGGACGGCCTGTACACAGCGCTTGAGGACACAACCGGGCCGCTGTCCGGGGCTCTGGTGCTGGACGCGGGGGCGGGAACCGGTATCGCGACCCGGCAACTGACCGCCCGCGGGGCCCGGGCCATAGCCCTGGACATCGGCGAGCAGATGCTGCGGCGTGCCCAGGCCCGGAGTCCGGAGATGAATTGCCTGCTGGCTGACGGCAACGCCATCCCGATCCGTTCCGGATCTATTGACCTGGCCTGTTTCGCCCAGTCGTGGCACTGGTTCGATCCGGACCGCGCGAGCTGGGAAGTGGCCCGGGTGCTCCGGCCGGGCGGGCACTGGTCGGCGTGGTGGAGCCACGCCTGGGCGGACGGCGAGCCGTGGTTCGAGACCTACCAGCGGCTGATGGAGGCCGCGTGCCCCGGCTACCGCCGGCATCACCGCAACTCGGACTGGAGCGAAGGGAGCATCGCGCAGACCGGGCTGTTCGAGGACGGCATCCGGATCGTCGTGCCGTGGACCCGGATGCTGGACGTGGCGCGATGGATGACCGAGGAGCGCAGCAAGTCCTACGTGGCCCAGCTTCCGGCCGCCGATCGTGACCGACTGCTGCGCGGCATCGGCGAGATCCTCGGCATGCACTTCCCGGGCGGCGAGATGGCGGTCCCCTACCGCACCCGGATATGGCTGGCCCGCCGACGCCCAGCCTGACCCGCCGACGCTCCACCGCTTCCCTTCATGATCACGGAGGATCCGGGGCTCTGTAGGGCCCGGATCCTCCGTAGTGGAAAGCGGGCCGTGCGGGGGGTCACAGCGAGGCGACGTGTTCTCCGCAGCGGGCCGGGTCGTAGCCGGGCAGGCTGGCGAGCTGGGTCAGCAGCCAGGGCGAGGTGAGCACCTTGAGCAGCCCTTGCACCTCGCGGGAGCCGACCTGGGCCGCGGGAATCACCAGGTCGAAACGTTCCGCGGCGAGCGGCAGGAAGGCCAGCCCATAGGCGAGCGCGGCCGGCTCGCTGGCCACGCCCGCGTCGGCGAGGCCCGCGGCGACCGCCGACGCCACTTGCAGGTGCCCGGTCGCCCGGGTGTCGTAGCCGGGGATGGCCGCCGGGTCGATGCCGAGCCGCCGCGCCTCACGGTCGAGTACGTGGCGCGCCTCCGACCCCTCCTCCCTGTTCACCAGGCGCAATCCGCGCCGGGCCAAGTCCGCGAGCCCGCAGATCCCCTCCCCCGCCTCCGGCCGGAGCACCAGCCCTTCCCGCCAGGAGCTGAAACCGATCACCTCGGCG
>DAIRVB010000397.1:0-4866 GCA_036803065.1 Streptosporangiaceae bacterium | reverse complement strand
ACTCAAATGTATATGCCCAGCTCAGCGCGTTTCCAGCTTCGGCGCGCCGAAGCTGCCAGTCGCCCAGCGCGAGCATTCCCGCCAGCAGGACGATCATGAGCAGGTGCCAGCCAAGCCACCGGGGGGAGACCAGGAACCGCCAGCCACGGCCCCGGGGGGGGCCGGCTGCCGGGGCACCGGACGCGGCCGGGGAGTCACCAGAACCCGTCGGATCGCCAGGCTCCGGTGCGTTGCTGGACGCCGGGGGGTCGCTGGACATGGAAATGAGTGTAGACCTGGCTCGTCGCTGCCTGCCGTAGCGCAGGCGCCGCTCCCAGCGGGCCCTCCCGGGCACTCCATCCCGGCCATCCCTGGGTCGGCCTCGGCGTCGGCCAGACCAATCCGTGAGCCGCTTACCGCGAGTCACTGTGGGCCGGCCAGGAGGGGTCGGCGATAATCAGGGGATGTCCTTGACGGATCTGTTCCACCCTGGGCGGATCGGGGTGGCCGGGCGGCTCCCCGCCCGGCTGGAAGACCTGCATGGGCCCGAACGGGGAACCATCGTCCTGCCCAGGCACCTGGCGTGGCCCGGGATGCGCGAATTCGACGTGACCGACGACCAGGTCCGCCGCAGCCTGTACGGCATCATGCTGACCCGGGGCCGCCGCGCCGACATGGCCCGCTTCGTCAACGCGCGGCTGCTCAGGCAGGACTGGCCGGTGCTCCGCTCCTCGCTCGACCCGAAGGTGCGCCGCTGCTGCGAACGGCGGCTCGCCCTACGGCATAAAGCCGGCCCCACCTGACCGCCCCGGACCATTACCCGGCCGGCGGACGCCCGTTATCGTTGCGGCTAAATTCTTTGCCGCGCCGCCCCGGCGAGCGCGTGGAGGCGCAGATGAGCCCGTCCCTGAACGTGGATGCCCTGGCCGCGATCGACGTCCACGTGCACGCCGAGGTCTCCGGCAGCGGCGGCAGTTCCCTGCCGGCCGAGCTTGAGCAGGCGTCGACCAGCTACTTCAAGGTCAGCGATCCGCGCCGCCCGACGCTGCCGGAGATCGCCGCGTACTACCGGCACCGGCGGATGGCCTGCGTGGTCTTCACCGTGGACGCCCAGTCAGCGACCGGCCAGCCGCCGGTGCCCAACGAGGAGGTGGCGGAGGCGGCCGCGGCCAACCCGGACGTCATCATCCCGTTCGCCTCCATCGACCCGGCCCGCGGCCGCGCCGGAGCCAGGCGGGCCCGCGCGCTGGTCGAGGAGCACGGCGTCCGCGGCTTCAAGTTCCACCCGAGCATGCAGGCGTTCTACCCGAATGACCGGGCCGCCTACGTGCTCTACGAGGCGATCGAGGAACTCGGCGTGCCCGCGGTCTTCCACACCGGGCAGACGGGCATCGGCGCCGGCGCGCCCGGCGGTGGCGGGATCAGGCTCAAATACTCCAACCCGATGCTCATCGACGACGTCGCCGCCGACTTCCCGGGGATGCCGATCATCCTCGCGCACCCCTCGTTCCCGTGGCAGGACGAGGCGCTGGCGGTCGCGACGCATAAGCCCACCGTGCACATCGACCTTTCCGGCTGGTCGCCGAAGTACTTCCCCCCACTGCTGGTGCAGTACGCTAACTCGCTGCTGCAGGACAAGGTCATGTTCGGCTCGGACTACCCGTTGCTCACCCCGGACCGGTGGCTGGCGGATTTTGAGAAACTACCGGTCAAGCCAGAGGTGCGGGAAAAGATCTTGAAGCACAACGCGGCCCGCCTGCTGGGCCTGGCCGCCACCTGACGGGGAGGCAGCTGTGCTCAACCAGGGTGTCGGGTCGTGGATCTCCCGGCGGGCGCGCAGGACGCCTGACCGGGTGGCGATCGTGCACGAGGGCCGCGCCTCGACCTACCTGGGCCTGCACGAGCGGGTAAGCGGGCTGGCCGGGGCGCTGCGCGGGCTGGGCGTCGGGCGCGGGGACCGGATCGCGTACCTCGGCCCCAACCACCAGGCCTACCTGGAGACCCTGTTCGCCGCGGGGACGCTGGGCGCGGTATTCGTCCCGCTCAACATGCGCCTGGCCGGGCCGGAACTGGCCCACCACCTCACCGACTCGGGGAGTTCGGTGCTCGTCTACGCGCCGGCCCAGGCGGATGTGCTGGCCAGCATCCGAGGCGATCTGTCACTCCGGCACGTCGTCGCGCTGGGCGAGCCGGGGGCCGGCGAGCACGGCTACGAGGAACTGCTGGCCGGCGCCCCGGCAGACCTCGCCGATGAGCCGGTCAGCCTGGACGATCCCTGCCTGATCATGTACACGTCGGGGACCACGGGGCGGGCCAAGGGCGCGACGCTGACCCACGGGAACATCACCTGGAACGCCATCAACGTCCTGGTGGACGCGGACTTCGGCCAGGACGAGATGGCTCTCGTGGTAGCCCCGCTGTTCCACACCGCCGCGCTGAACATGCTCTGCCTGCCGGCCATCCTGAAGGGCGGCACTGTCCTGATCGAATCGGCGTTCGACCCGGCACGCGCCCTGGATCTGATCGCACGGCACCGGGTGACCTCCATGTTCGGCGTGCCGGCCATCTATGACGCGATGGCCGGCGCCGCAGGATGGGCGGACGCGGACATCTCCAGCCTGCGCACGCTGCTGTGCGGCGGCGCGCCGGTGCCGGAGGCCACCATCCGCGCCTACCTGGCCCGCGGCGTGACCTTCATCCAGGGGTACGGGATGACGGAGACCTCGCCGGGCGCGCTGCTGCTGGATGCCGCGCACGTCGAGAGCAAAGCCGGGTCGGCGGGTATCCCGCACTTCTTCACCGACGTCCGGGTGGTCGGGCCGGACCTGGCCGACACGGTGCCGGGGGAGCGCGGCGAGATCGTGGTGGCCGGCCCTAACGTCATGCAGGGCTACTGGGGATTGCC
Organism: Streptosporangiaceae bacterium; assembly: GCA_036803065.1. Classification (GTDB taxonomy): domain Bacteria; phylum Actinomycetota; class Actinomycetes; order Streptosporangiales; family Streptosporangiaceae; genus JAWWPY01. The sequence goes on along the minus strand of DAIRVB010000397.1, from coordinate 1,982 downwards.
GGAGGCCACCGCCGCCGCCCTGGCCGATGGGGTGTGGCTGCGATCGGGAGACGTCGCCACGACCGACGAGGACGGATACGTGTTCGTGGTAGACCGGATCAAGGACGTGATCATCTCGGGCGGCGAGAACATCTACCCGGCCGAAGTGGAGAACGCCATCCGGGACCACCCCGCGGTCGTCGAGTGCGGGGTGATCGGCGTCCCCGACGACAAGTGGGGCGAGGTCGGGCGGGCCATTGTGGTCCTGCGGCCCGGGACGGAGGTGGCGGAGGAGGAGATCCTCGGATTCCTGGACGGCCGGCTCGCCCGGTACAAGATCCCCAAGTCCGTCCGGTTCACCGGCAGCCTGCCACGGACCGCGACCGGCAAGATCCTCAAGAAGTCGCTGCGCGAGACCCACGGGGCCGGCTGACTGCCCGGCCCGGAGGAGGAACCACCGGCATGACCACGATCATGAATGGCCTGGACGAGCTCAAGGCACAAGCGGGCGCGGATCTCGGCAGCACGGGCTGGCTCGAGGTCACCCAGGAACGCGTCAACACCTTCGCCGACGCGACCGGCGACCATCAGTGGATCCACGTGGACCCCCAGCGGGCCGCGGCCGGGCCGTTCGGCAGCACCATCGCGCACGGGTACCTGACGCTGTCCATGGTCATCCCGCTGTTCGGCGAACTGCTGGAGGTCAGGGGGATCAGCATGGCCATCAACTACGGGCTGAACAAGGTCCGGTTCCCCACGCCTGTCCCGGTCGGGTCGCGGATCAGGCTGGCCGCCGCCCTCGGCGCAGTGGAGGACGCCGGGGTCAACGCCGTCCAGGTGGTCGCCGATTTCACCATCGAGGTCGAGGGCGAGGCCAAGCCCGCCTGCGTCGCCCAGGCCATCTACCGGTACTACGCCTGAGGAAGGCCCGCAGGGCGAACCCGCTCACCCGGGCGCGGGCGTCCCGGGGATGGCGGCGAGATGGCCGATCAGCGCGGCGAACTCCTCGAACGACAGGCTCTGCCCGGCATCGGACAGGGCCCCGGCCGGATCTGGATGGACCTCGATGAGCAGGCCATGCGCACCCGCGGCGCGCGCGGCCCAGGCCATCGGCGCGACGTAGCGCCGCAGGCCCGTGCCGTGGCTGGGGTCGACGATGACCGGCAGGTGCGACCGCTCGCGGACGACGACGACCGCCGACAGGTCGAGGGTGTTGCGGGTGGCGCTCTCGAAGGTCCGGATGCCCCGTTCGCAGAGGATCACCTGCTGGTTGCCCTGCGCTGCCACGTACTCGGCGGCCGCGAGCCATTCCTCGATGGTGCTGGACAGGCCGCGCTTGAGCAGCACCGGCCGGTCAACCTTGCCGAGCTCGCGCAGCAGTTCGAAGTTCTGCATGTTGCGCGCGCCGACCTGGAGGATGTCGGCCGCCTTCGCCATCCGCTGCACCTGATCCACCGCCATCACCTCGGTGACCACGGGAAGGCCGGTCTCGCGTCCCGCCGCGACCAGCAGGTCCAGCCCCTCCCAGCCGAGTCCTTCGAATGAGTCGGGCGACGTCCGGGGCCGCAGCACACCGCCGCGCAGCACGTGCGCGCCGTGATCGCGGACGAACCTCGCGGTGGCGCGGATCTGCTCGTCACTCTCGACCGAGCACGGCCCGGCCATCACGACGAACCCGTCGCCGCCGATGAGCGTGTCGCCGACCCGGACCACCGTGTCCGGCTGCCGGGCGGCCCGGTCGACCAGCTTGTACTGCCTGGGCCGGCGAAGGGCGGGCACCTCGTCGGCGGCGACGGCCTCCAGGGTCTCGGCCGGGGACTCCCCGGCCTGCGGGCCGGGCAGGCCTCCCGGGCGCGGCCGGGGGCGCAGCGCCTTCGCCGGGTAGCTGCCCAGAACCTTGACATACAGCGCCGCCGACCGGAGTTCGTCGAGGGCAGCCGAGGTCCGGGGGTCGGCGGGGTTGCCCTCGACCGCGAAGATAACGATCATGGTGTCCAGGTAGT
>DAIRVB010000396.1:0-4869 GCA_036803065.1 Streptosporangiaceae bacterium | reverse complement strand
GAGGCGGTCGGCTTGGCGCAGTTCCCGGTCGAGGCGCTCATGTTCCTGATCGGCCCGGACCTGGGTGGTGACGTCGCGCAGGATGCCTTCGACGGCGATGAGCTGGCCATGGTCGTCGTGGACGCCGACCGCGCGCTGTTCGGTCCAGGCAACGCCGCCGTCACGCTGCCGCCAGCGGGTGATCAGCGGTGCCGGCGTCGGCGAGCGCCAGGATGTTTCGACTGCGCCGCGGTCCTCCGGGCCCATCATCGAGAACACCAGGGCAGAGTTGAGGTACAGCTCCTCGGGCTGACAGCCGGCCAAGCCGGCCACGGCGGGGCTGATGTACTCGAAACCTGGCTCGGGAAGCAGCCGGTAGCGGAAGATTATGTCGTGGACATGTTCGGCCAGCAGCCGGAAGCGCTCCTCGCTCTCCCGGAGGGCGGCCTCCGCACTGCGCCGCTGCCGGCGTACCTGGGCGTCGCGCAACTCTCGTTGCACGGCCGGGACGAGCCGGGACAGCCGGTCTTTGAGGATGAAATCATGGGCTCCGGCCTTCATGACCGCGGCGGCGGTCTCCTCGCCCACTGCTCCGGAGACAAGGATGAACGACACGTCCAGGCCGCTGTCCCGCAGCACCTTCAGTGCTTCCTCCGCGCTGAACGCCGGCAGGTTGTAGTCGCAGATCACGATGTCCGGGGGGCGGGCCGTCAGCGCCTCGGAGACAGCCTCGATCGTCTGCACACGCTCGTACGCCACCTCGATGCCACCGCGGCGCAGGTGAGTGATCACCAGCAGGGCGTCGTCGTCGCTGTCCTCGATGATCAATACCCGGACAGGGGTCATGCCCGGCTCTCTGCGTGCCACTCAGGCGCTGGCTGGTTGATCAGCAGCCAGTACATCCCCAGCAGGCTCGCCGCGTTGAGGAAGTCGCTGAACACAACGGGCTTGCGGACAAAGCTATTGGCGCCGAGCCGGTAGGAGTTGGCGATATCGGTTTCCTCGCTTGAGGTGGTCAGCATGACGACTGGCAGCGACTGTGTTCTGGGGTCGGAGCGTATGCGCCGCAGCACCTCCATCCCGTCGATCTTCGGCAGCTTGACATCCAGCAGCACCAGCGCAGGCCGAAATGGCTCGGCATCCTCCGGGAAAAGGATCTCAAGGGCCTGCTCACCGTCGATGGCGACGACGATCTCGTTACTGATGTTGTTCTGCTTGAATGCCCGCAATGTGAACATCACGTCGTCGGGATTGTCTTCGACCAGCAGAATTGGGTTGCTATTCATGGCCGTTGCTCCGGATCGGTGTTATCGGACGTAAAGGCGAAGAAGAATGTGGTTCCACTGCCCAGTTCACTCTCGGCCCAGATCCGGCCGCCGTGGCGGCTCAGAATGCGGTGCACGATGGCCAGCCCAATGCCACAGCCCTCGAATTCGGCCGCCGCGTGCAGCCGCTGGAACGGGTCGAACAGCTTGTTCGCGTAGCGCATGTCGAACCCAGCGCCGTTATCCCGCACGAAAAACACCTCCTTGCCGTGCTGGCGAACCGCTCCCACGCCGATGATGGCGTGCTCGCGCTTGCCGGTGAACTTCCACGCGTTGGATAGCAGGTTGTCCAGGGCGAGCCGGATTAGATGCGAATCGCCGGTTGCGACGAGGGCATCGGCGATCACCACCTCGACGTGGCGGTGCGGCTCCGCACCGCGAAGCTCGCCGATGATCTCATTGGCCAGCGCCCCGATGTCGACCCGCTCGCGGTTCAGGCCGGTGCGGGTGACGCGGGAGAGCCTCAGCAGATCGTCGATCAGCTGCCCCATCCGGGCTACGTTGCCCTGGATCCGCCGCAAGTACTGGCAGCCGTCATCGTCGAGCCTGCCGGCGTAGTCCTCCAGCAAGACCTGGCTGAACCCGTGCAGCGAGCGCAGCGGGGCGCGCAGATCGTGTGACACGGAATAGGCGAACGCGTCCAGCTCCCGGGCCGATGCCTCCAGCTCGGCGGTACGGTCCCGCACTCGCTGCTCCAGTTCCGCGTTGAGCTGGCGGACCTGCTCCTCGGCCCGTTTGCGGTCGGTGATGTCGGTTGAGATGCCGGCCACCGCGTACGCCTGGCCCGCGCTGTCGAACAACGGGAACTTCACGGTGACGTACGTGCGCGGGCCGTCTTCGTGCGGCGCGACCTCTTCCACCTGCACCGGGCCGCCGCTCAGGGCCGCCTGCAGGTCGTTGGCGCGAAACTCGTCAGCGATCTCGGCGGGGAACAGGTCGTGGTCGGTCAGCCCGATTATCGCCTCCCGGTGCATATGGAACAGGCGTTCGTATTCCCGGTTGACGACCATGTAGCGCCCGTCCAGGTCGCGCATGTAGATCACTGCGGAAGTGTTGTCGATCAGTGCCAGCAGCTGGTCCTCGCCGACCTGGACACTGTGCTCTAGCTTCGCTCCGGCCGGGATTGCCGGCATAGACTTTGACTTCACCGCCTGCCCCCGGTAGCGGCGATGACGCTTTGCGCCCCGCCGCCGATACGCGAGTCCCGGTCCTCTCGCGACTCCCCCGGGCAGGCCAGCCAGGCGGCCGGCCGGGCCTGCCCGGTAGCGGGACCGGTGAACCGGACGAGGTCTCCGAGACCGGCCGACGCTGCCCGCACGCGGTCAAGTCCCGCCAGAGCCTCCAGCTCGCTGCCGCCGAGGCCGTGCAGGCAGGCAAGCACATGCCGGTGACGCGCCTTAGTCAGATCTTCCAGATACATCTCGTCTAGGCCCGTAGTGCCCAAGCGGTTGGACACCACTCCCGGATCGCCCAGCCCGGCTATCTCACGCTGGCGCTGCGGGGCGAACAGATACTTCTTGGCGATCTTGAGATGGACACCCGACATCCGCGCGTGCGCGACGAGCAGCAGGTAAAGGGCGGCGAGCACGGGATAGCGGCCGGCGGTCTCCCGCAGCTGCGCCGGTGACATCTCCGCCAGCGTGCGCGCGTCGAGCCCCAGCGACCGCAGCGCCGCATCCGGCAGCGGCGGGCGCTCCATCAGCCGCGTCAGCATCTCGCGTTCCGTGTCGAGCAGGGCCGGGAAGATCCGTTTTGTGTGCGCCTCATAGGGCGGGGTCCTGACACCGAGAAGGCAATCGCGGGCGATCGCCTCAGGATCGAGGGCCCCGCTCGGCGGGATATCGCCTAGCGTCCAGTGCACCGCGTACTGCCGGAAGACGTCCATGAAGTATTCCGCCCGCAGGCCCTCTCCCGGGGGCAGCGCAACGAAATTAGCGTTGAGGCGGCGCAGTTCCTCCAGCAGGACGGCGGCCAGCCCGACACGCTCCAGCGCCTCCGGGTCACGCACATCCAGCGTGGTATCCGATACCGGCATCAACACCGTGTTGACCGCCAGCTCGACGGCCTCCGACATCTTGATCAGCTCGAAGAACCGCCGCTCATCCGCAATGCCGGTATAGGTGCGCACCAGCCCGTCACCGAACACCCCCGCCAGCACCGCGATGCGCTCGCCCGCCCACCAGACCTCCGTAGTCGGAACATTCCACCGGGTCAGCGCAGCGTAACTGTCCCTGGCACAGTGCCCCGTGCCGGTCCGCTCGGCCAGCCTCCCGAAATAAGCGCGGAACGGTATCGCCTCACCTCCCACCCGGTACGGGTCGAAGGCACGTTCCGGCGTAGCCAGGTGACCCCGGTCCAGCTCCTGATAGTGCCGGCTCAGCGATGCACCAGCCAAGCCAAGCAGCACCACCAGCTGCTGCGCCTGCCGCACCGTCAGGGACTCCGGGGGCGGCAGGTCCCCAAGAACTGACCGTGCCAGCTCAGCGCCCAGATCACCAGGCAAGCGCCGCCGCGCCAAAATGTCCTGATTCAGGTGCACCAGGTCGGTCAGCACCCAGGAATTCACGCGGTCGATGCATTCAGGGATCGCACCGTCATCCATCGGCATATGCCACGACTCCCTTCGCTCCGCAGGGCCGCAGGGAAGGCCAAGCCGGTAATACCAGCAGCCTAACACCCTAAGTAGTCACTTGACGTCAATTTGTGACGAATACTAGGACCCGTCAACCCCGGGCACAGGGGGGCGGCAGCTGCTGACTGGTTCAGCAGGTCTGCCATGCCGGAGGTGCCCTCGGTCAGGGTCGGGCCGGGGCTCACCGCGTTGACGCGGACCCTATCCCGCTCGAAAATAGGATTCGGCAGGTGACCTGCAGACTTTTCGTGCGTCAGGTGGCGTGCGCATATTCGTTGATCAGGCCGCCCAGGACGGGTTTTCGGTTGACCTGTTGTGTGTCGATGTCGGTCACGGTGGCGCGGGGAGTGTCAGGTTCGTCGTCGGGGACGTGCTGGGCGATGCCCTGGTGCGGTCGGGCGGTGTTGTAATGCACCTGGTACTCGGTCAGGACGGCACGCAAATGTCGCTCGCCGAGTATCAGCACCCGGTCGAGAAGCTCGCGGCGCAGGGTGCCAACGAGGCGTTCGCAGGTCGCGTTCATGCGCGGTGCCTGGACGGCGCTGCGCAGGACCCTTGTGCCGGTGGCCTGGAAGACGGCGTCGAAGGAGCGGGCGAAGTTCGATCCGCGGTCGCGGATGAGGAACTTGATGTCCTCGAATCGTTCGTCGAGGCTGAGGGCAAGATTGCGGGCCTGCTGCACGGTCCACTCCCCGGTGGGATGTGCGCTGACGCCGCCGAGGTGCATCCGGCGGGTTCCGTGCTCAATGAACACCAGCACGTAGAGGCGCTTCAGCAGGACGGTGTCCACGTGCAGGAAGTCGACGGCGAGGATCCCGGCGGCCTGGGCGTGCAGGAACTGCCGCCACGTCGGGCCCGAGCGGCGTGGCGCCGGATCGATGCCCGCAGCATGCAGGATCTCCCACACCGTGGACGGCGCAACCGGCACGCCGA